>JAUNAI010000056.1:0-2637 GCA_030527705.1 Planctomycetia bacterium
TTTCTCCCAGTTTATTCCCGTTCTCCACGCCGGAGCGTTCCAGAATCTGCCTACATGCGTGCGTTTTCTTCCGAAAATCCGCCTTTAACTTCCGTTCTTCCGTGCGAATCTCTTCCGCCTTCCGTTCCAGATTTTCCGCACTCTGTTTCCGAGCTTTTTCCTCGTCAAGACGCGCTTCCATTAACGCAAACACGTTCCCTACGTATGGAAAACGAGCATCTCCGCCTCGTACCGACCGCGTGAAGTCCTCCCCGAAAACCGTCAGAAGTTTCTCCAGCCGTTTCACCAGAAGGTCCAGTTCCTGTGCGTAAAGCCGAAAATCCTCTAAATCCCGTCCCCGTCGTCGCCAGAGCTCCCGGATTCTGTCCGACGCATCAATCAGTTGCCGAATATTCGCCGACGACCAATTTTCTGGGAGTTTTAACGACCGCAACATCTCCGCACGACGCTTTTTCGCGTCCTCATAACTCCCCTTTAGCTTCCGTAACCGTTCCGCAAGATGACGCGCTTCCAGCAGTAATGCCGACCGTTTCGCCACGAGCGTACACGCATTTTCCGCATCTTTCAGCTCCGCCTCCAGAAACGTGACACGCTCCCGTCCTTTTTCCTCCTCACGCTTACAGAGTGTCATCAGCTCCGTGTATGGCAACGAAATTATTTCCGTTTCGCGCTCTGATTTACGTTTCGTTTCCGTCTCGCGCTCCGTAAAATAAAGCCGAATCAGACGATTTTTCTGTTGTTCGAGGCTCGGTAAGGATTCCTGGAACCCACTGAGTTTTTTCTGAATTTTCCGTACCTGAACCACTCTCCACGCGACGCATCCCCCCGCCAGTACGATTCCCAACAGGAAAAATAGTACGTGCGCGACACCCCACGGAGCCAGAACCCCCATCATACACAGTGTGGTAAACAGGAATAACGTCAGTCCGAGCGTGAACAGACCACCAATCAGGAACAGTTCCGAGTCAGAAAGTGTCAGTTTTCGTGCCGTTTCCTTCTCTTCCCGTTTCGATTTCTCGATATTTTCCAACGTCTGCATTAACTGCTGAAGATGAATCTCTGCTCGTCTCTCCGTCGCCAAAACTTCACCGAGTAACCGCGACGCAGCATTCACATCCATCAGCGTGTTCTGCCGTTCCGCATTTTCCCACGTGCCGTTTTGAGTTAAAATACCTTCTGGAATTTCATTCACGACACGAGAATTGAGCACGTTTTGCGTCGTTTTTTCTCTGTTTCTTTCCTCCTCTTTCAGAGTCTCTTTCGGTGTCGATTCTCTCCTTTTTCCCGTTCCGTCCGCGTCTTGCATCAGAAACGCCTCTGGAAAATTCTCCATTCCGGGAAGTTCCTGAATTTTCGCATTTCCCGTACACCGTTCCTTACACGCACGGTAATAAACACCGAGTTTTAACGTATTTTCCTCCGCTTCTCGCAGGAGTTGCGCTCTTTTCTTCCTCACCGTCTGAATCTGTTTCCGCACGCGCCCCATCTCTCGGCTTGGTGTCCGTAACGGTCTCAACGCACGGATACTGAACGGGAAAATGTTCTCCGGAACCGTCTTTCCCTCCTCCAGTGTCGGCATTTCCAGTCCGATTCGGCGGTAATCAATCGCCAGTTGCGCCTCGGAATCCAGTTGCTGCCGGTATAAATCCTCCAGCCGACCTCGCAGGTTCTCAATCCATTCCTGCTGTTGGAACAGCGACTCGAACGACGGTAAAATCTGAATCAGCTCGTCCTGATACTCGTTTTTTCCACGTTCTTCCAGTAACTTTCCCAACTTTTCGCGCAACGCATCCCGACTTTCACCGAGTTTCCGTATTTCCTCTTTCAACGTACGGACACGTTTCAGGTTTTCCCGCAGATTTTCCGTTTTCTGTTCCGTAAAATCCGCCAGCTCAGGATTTTCCTTCCCAAAATCGATAATCGCGTCGTCCAGCTCGCTCCGTTCTCGCCATTCCTCCTGAATCTGCTCAGCTATTTCCAGAATCCTGATTTTATGTTTCTGTTGCTGAATTTCCTCGGTCAGCCTCCGTATTCGCTCCGCCAACGCCGTCCGTTCCGCATGAATTTTTCCATACTGTTTATTCTGTGCCTGAATATTTTCCAGCTGTTTTTCCAGAATCTGTCGGTAATTCAGTAGCGTCCCTAATTCCTTCGACCGACGGGTATTTCTTCCCGCAATTTCCCGCAGAAACACCGGCGTTGCCAAGTCATCACACCACTCTAAATCCTCCGTTTTCAGCATTTCTGGAACCGTGTCCGACGCCAAAAACCGTTCCCGATTTCTCGCTAAATTTCCCAGAATCTGCGCAATCGAGTAACGCGAAACACCCGTACTTAAATCGTACAGCTGTCGTGACGCTTCCGTAGAGTTCAACACTGAAAGTTTCTGGAGTTCCTGCAGACCGATAGCGAAAATGTTATTAAACAGCATTTCATCCGTCTCAAGCGTCATTTCACCACGTGCCGACACGGTGGACAGCCCGATAAAATTCCGCCACCAGAACGTATCCTGTCGCGCTCCATTTCCGTCAGTAATTTTCAGTCCATCCTCCAGCGTTTGTGTCAGATAACGCTGACGAAAATCACTCCGCAAGAAAAACGGTATCTCTTCATTTTCTGTCTTAATTCCGGAAAGTT
>JAUNAI010000056.1:2647-17636 GCA_030527705.1 Planctomycetia bacterium
AAATCTCAGAAAGTCCTGAATCTCCGTCTTCTCCCCTACTCCGTATCTCTTCATTTTCCAGCTTCTGTAAAATCAGGTGTCTGGTGACCGTAAACTCTCCCTGCGCGGTCAGGATCTGAATCTTTCCCCCTGTCCGTTCCGGTTCTATCGGGTACACATACGCCAGTCGCTCTTCCGAGAATCCGTAAAAAATCGTCCTCAGAAACTGCATAAGTGTCGTTTTCCCCGTCTCGTTCGGTCCATAAAAGAGATTAATCCCCCCTTCCAGATTCTGAAGTCGGAGACCATTCCATTTCCCGAAACGGTCGATATGCACGGAGCGAATAATCATTTTTTCCGTTCCTCCTGCACATTTGCCAACGCGTCTGCCCCTAAAATGGATGCCATTTCCAGAATCACTTCCTGTCCTGCCAGTGTCAGTTCCGCAAGTGTCGCCAACCCGTTTTCTCGCTGAATTTCAGAAAGTGCCGTCCCCAAATCGAGCGTATGCGTCGCAAAATCCGGACTCTGTGCATCCGCGTCTGTCTCACTCAAGTGAAACTGCACAAGTCGCAGAAAATCCCCGAGCATCGTTTCCGCCTGCCTCCATGACGCAGGAATCAGCCCTTCCTGCGCTGTCGTCACTGCCACACTCCACGGTTTCGTTGGCAGCCTCTCTCCCATTTCACGCAATTTCTCCAGTAGAAACGCTAAATTCCCCTTCCTCTCCACGTTTTTTCCAGCATTTCCATCCATATTCCTTTTTATATTTATACTCTTTCCAGTATTTTCGCCCGCACTCTTTTCCGTATTCTGTTTTAAATTTTCCTGAAATAGTTCTCGGAGCATCTCCGTCTGCGCGCCTTTTTCTGCCGTCAGTTTCCAAAACACAAGCGTTCGCGTGCATGCAGAAACTATATTTTCTGTGTTTCCAACGCTTTCTGTACCTTCTTTCTCCGCATTATTTCCTATTTTCCTGCCTTCCGCATGTTTTTCTGCCTTCACACTTTCCGTATGTTTCGTCAAAAACTCATTCTTAAGCGTTTCTCCCATCCAGTTCCGTAACGTTTCCCAGTTCATCACCTCTGCCGGAAGCCGACTTTCGAAAAACGTCCACGCGACTGTCTCCGTCGGGAAAAACTGGAGCGACACTGGCACATCCCCATCTAGATCCAGCTGAACAACTGTCACGCCCCCCGTCATCGGTTGCGTTCCCGCCACTAAAAAGTCCGGCGTATGATACAGAATTCGCCCCGGAGCGTGTAAAATTGCGTCTGGCAACTCGCCTCCCTGAGTCACTTTCCGCGTAATTCGCTCTCGTTCCGTCGTCAGTGCCACATACGACACACCGTCCACCGGGAAATTTCGTCCTTTCATCGCTGAATCTCCGAAACCTTCCGTATTCCTGAACGTTTCCTCATCAGGACAGAGCGCAATCGTCTGCGTCGTCGGCAATTTTCCTCCCGGAAGCTGTGTAAAATCGTACTGCGAAAAATCAGCGTCACCCTTGCTCCAACTCGCGATGAAGATATTTTTAGCAGAATCCGTAAGTCTGAATTTTTTGATATGCGTTTCAGAAGACGGAAAAATAAACACATTCTCCGGAAAATGAAAACCGGGCAACATCCATTCCTCGATTGACCGTTCCAACTTCCAATAAACCGCGATCCCGCGTTCCTGCAGACGGTGGAACTGTTCTGAGAGAAACACTATTCCCCGTGCGCCGGTAAGGTTCGGCTCAATCATATCTCCGGTCAACAGCACAAAATCCACATTCTGTTCCAGAGCCAGCTCAAAAACTCTCCGTGCACTGTTCCACGCCGCCTGAAGGCATTCTTCCCTTAACCCCGTCGGTAACTCGTCCGGTAACACGCACTGTGTCCAGAAATCCTCTCCCTTTTTCGGTAAATGGAATGGATTCTCTTTCTCATTTTCGATCGCCCCCTCGTCTCCATCTTCTCTATTTTCACATACATTCCACGTTCCGTCCGACGACCAACACGTGACCGGAAGGTGAAGCTGAAAATTTGACGCATGTAGGAACTTAAGGATTTTCACTTGACTAAATAAAAAATAAAATTGAAACATATACCCATTAAACCTCCCACAGATTCCACAGATATATTTTAAATAGTTAAGAATATAAAATATATCGTGAAATTAGTCTCTTTCTGTATGAGGCGTAGGAAAAGAATCTTATTACGTTAAAACGTTCTGACCTTAATCGTTTTCATCTCCTAAAATCACTATTCTTTCTGTGAAAGTCTGTGAGATCTGTGGGAAATTTAACGACTTTTCTTTTAACGTTCTTTTCTTATGGTATCCGACTCCTTATGGGGGTTCTGAACTTTTACTATATCACCTAAATTATAACACACTTCGTCAAAATTTCCTATATCTCCCTGCCATAAAAACCGAGATTTTCGCTAAAATTTCCCAAAAATCTTCGTGTTTCTCCAAAAAAACAGCCGTCCGACACTCGAAAAACAGCGTCGGTCGGCTTTCTCTCTAAATCCGCGTACTTAAAAAGACTTATTTCAAGTCAATTACGTCTTTCTTCTGAATTTTGATCTCTTTCTCTTCGGCTTCCGCCTTTCCTTCTCCCTGAGCGTCCGTATCTTCTGCGTCGGCTTCAACTTCCGTTTCTTCTTCCGTGTCCGCTTCTGTCACGTTTTCATCAGCGCCCGGAATCTGAATCAACGGGTTCAGTCCATTCAGCTGGATTTTTACCGAGTTGGACTCCAGAAACTTCTTTACACGCGGACGAATTGTTTCCGGAATCTCTTCCAGATTATCTTCTGTCGCTTCGTACGCTTCATCATTCCACTCAACCAGCACTTTTCCCGGTTCATCATTCTTTTTTCGAACCGAAACCGTCAGCGTGTCACCATTTTCAGAAGACGTCATCGTCCGTGTCGTGACCGTTCCCTCTGGAGTCATCTCAATTTTCGTCTGTGAATTCATATTCTCGCCCATCTGTGGAACCATCGGCTGGAGCTGGAATCCCTGACGCATATTCTCACGCTGTTTTTTCAGCATGTCACGCACATCCTGAGGAATCGGGAAATCTTCCGGGAACGCATCTTCCATATCCAGCATTCCTTCTATTCCCTCCATTTTCGGCATACCCGGCATCACGTCACCCATCGGCGGGAGCTGCTGTCCGAAACCGAACGGGATACGCTGTCCGCGCGGAACCTGAAACGCTTGTGCTTCCGGACGTTCTGCCGGTGTTACGTCAATCGTCTGGACTTTCCCACCACGTAGAACTTCACACGCGATTTTCTTGCCGTCGGAATTCTTGATCAATTTCACGAATTCCTCACCGTTCACCGCGTTTCCGTTTACTTTTACGACTACGTCAAATTTCTTCAGACCACCTTTTTCAGCGGGCGAATCAGGCACGACATCCATCACGCAGACCCCTTTTCCCTCTGGAATCATTCCTTCAGAAACGTGCGCCAGAATCACTTCCGGAACCGGTCCAATCATCGTTCCGACCCAGTACGATTTCTGCGTATCTTCCGCAACTTCCGCGGTTTCAGCTTCATTTTCGACTGTTTTCGCGTCTTCTTTATCTTCGACCAACTGAATGGCGGACGATTCTAGAACTTCGATTCCGTCCTTTACCTCTTCCGCGATTCCCTGAAAAGTCCCCGACGTTCCGAGAACAAAACCCGTTCCGAAAACGGCAAGTCCCAAGATAAACTTTTTCATCTGAATCCTCCTGATTTTTAATACTTAAGTAACTACTGATTAACTGGAATGGCCTCCCCTTTTAGCTGGAATATTTCATCTTCCGCAGATTTCACTGAAAATCAGTGGTTTTATATTTCCCACAGATTCCACAAAATTTCACAGAATTTTAAATATTTATTTCTGTGAAAGTCTGTGAGATCTGTGGGAGATTTAATGGTTTTTGTTTTCCCGTTAAAGTATACTGTGTTCTTTTAACTTTTTTAGGTATTTTTCAGCACCAACCAGTCACCCAATTTCGGGAACATCTGGTTAATCGTAAACAAAATCCGCGCCTTTTTCGGTAACACCAAGTCTGGTTCACCCTTTTCCGACGCTCGCAGAATCTCCGACACGAGAAATTCTGGCGACAATTTCTTCACCTTCACTCCGGCACCAGGGCGTCTTGCGCTTTCCGGCAGGTCTTCAAGTCCCTCCAGAGGGTAAAGCCGTTCCGTTTCGCGCTGAATCGGTCCGGGACAGACCAGAAGCGTTTTCAGACCGTCACGCCCGTGCTCCAGTCGCAGTTGCTGGGAGTACGCCGCCACCGCATGTTTACTTGCCGGATACGCACCTGTCCAACATGACGCTGATTTCGACGCGAGCGACCCAATATTAATCACATTCCCCCGACTTTCCAGCAACATCGGTAAAAACGTATGCGTCACCCTCACCAACGCGATGAAGTTCAGCTCCATCACCTTCGCGAAATGTGCCGCGTCGCAGTTCAACATCTTCCCCCGGTCGGTTCTCCCAGCCACATTCACTAGTGCGTCCAGTTTCCCGTATCGAGCGACGATTTCCTCTTTCAGACGTTGAACATCCTCGTCACGACAGACATTCACCTGAAAACCCGTCACGTTGAGTCCCTGATTCTGAAAATCTTGTGTAACTGTTTCGACCGCTTCCTTTTCGAGTGCTGCAATCACGACACGTGCGCCATGTTTCGCGAATGCCAACGTAAGTTCCAGACCGAGACCGCTGGAACCGCCGGTGACCAGTACGATTTTATCTTTCCAGTAGGATGCTTTCATAACCAATATACTTTATACTATATACTATTTTATGACAAAATGAAACAGCAGGTTACAATTATTTTAAATTTTTCTTTAAAAAACGACAAAATCTCGAAAAAACCTCATCACTCGCCGTTCATTTCCGCTTTCCATTCTGCGTAGAGTGCGTCAGCGGTATTTTCCACGCGCTCCGTCTCCACCGTGGATTCCATTTGGGATTCCACCACGGATTCCGTCTTCGCTTCCTCCCTCACCCGTCTCGGTTTCACCTTTTTCGTCACCTTCTGTACCTTCTTCGGTTCCTCTTTCGGTTTCTCCTTCGACACGGATGCAGAGCTTAACAGGTCCGACTTGTAATCCGTCATACCGACCAGTTTTTTCAGGCTCTTCACTTCCTGAGACGTCAACTGTCGATACCCACCGACCGGGATTTTACCCAATTTCACATCACCGATGGAGATTCTCACTAAATCGAGAACGTTATGTCCGACTTTCGCCAAGATACGCCGAATTTCTCGGTTCCGCCCTTCCCGAAGCGTGATTTCCAGAATGGCTGTTCCGTCTCGGTAGGCGTGTTTCAGATATACTTCATCCGCTTTTGCCATCCCTTCCGCAAGGTACACACCTTTACATATCTGCGCAATTTCACCCCGTGTCGGTGTTCCGGAGACGCGTACACGGTACACTTTCGGCACTTCATAACTCGGGTGCGTTAGTCGATTCGCCAACTCTCCGTCATTCGTAATCAGCAGAAGTCCCTCACTGTGTAAGTCCAGTCGCCCAACAGGAAACAGTCCCGGAACATTCTCGTGAATGAAATCCAACGCACGTCGCCGACCGTCCGGGTCATCATTCGTGCAGATTACATTTCCCGGTTTATTCAGCGCGTAATACACGAATTTCTTCGGTCTTCGCACCAACTCACCATCCAGATGTATCGTCTGATGCGGTAAAACACGGGTTCCCAGCTCCGTCACCACTTCCCGGTCAACCATGACACGCCCGGTCACGATGAACTCTTCACAGTCACGCCGACTTCCGAAACCAGCCGTAGCGAGAACCTTCTGGAGACGTTCACCTTCCTGCGTCGAGATTTTCCGGCTCTGCGTGTTCTTCGTCCGTGGTTTTCGGCTGACAGTCCCATTCCCAGAGCGTTCCTGCATCCCTCGTGAATCCCGATTTCCCCGCCCATCTGCGTCGCGGAAATCCTTCATGAATTTCCCCGCTATTTTGCTCCCACGCACCGACTTTCTGAAAATCGAATCGTTTTTCTCGCTCCGTTTCCCCAGTCTCCCTGACCGCTCGCTCTTCTCCGCTCTCTCGCCCTTTTTTCGGTTTCCGAGACGTGAGAAATCGCGGTCGTCCATCTCGACATAATCGAGTTTCGGGAGGCTAACCACGCCATCTTCCTCATCTTTCCGCAAAAAGTTTAACGGGTTAAAGTGTTTATCCGGTCTCCGTTGTCCGCGTGTCGGGTTCTCTGGTCGGACGTAATCGGTCGCCTGTGAGAAGTCCATCATATCCACGTTTTCGCGTCGTCTAGGACGGAAATCACGTTCATCGCCTCTCCGATTTTCACCTTTAAAACCGTCTTTTTTACCGCGTCTGTTACCGCTTCCGCCGCTTGTGCGATTTTTCGCCTGATTAAATGTTTTCGTACGTCCGACCGCTCCCGGATTCCGTGCGGTTTTCGTGCGTGATGAGTTAAATTTTGCCATTTTGATACCTTAATATGAACAAAAATACACACACTCAAGAAGCAAGCAATCGAAGATTGCGATTAAAAGGTTTTTTGGGAGAGGGGCTGGGAGAGACCTATTTTGCAAAAATGGTCTCTTCCACGGGCGTTACCTTGCGATGGGTAGCAAGTTTCTCCCGACAGGGTGAATACTTGCGTTGGCGTTTAGGCTAAACTCATTACGCCGAATTTCACCCTTCGGGAGAAATCAGCTACCCAAATATGGTTCACCGTCGTGGGGAGACAACATTTTGAATGTTGTTTTCTCCCCAGACTCCTCTTTCAAAAACTTCTTGATATTTGTTTATGTGTGTTATGCGTACTATTTCCTTTTTCCTTTCGGAGCGCAATTCTTACACTTCCGCGTCATCTTCTTCCCACCGTGATTTCCTGAACTTCCCGACTTTTTCCCGGTTTTGGTGTTCCGCGCTTCTTTCTCGCGTAACTCCTTCTCACGCTCCTCCTTCTGCGCCTTTTTCGCTTGTTTCGCTTTTTTTGACGTGGCACGGACGTGAATCGTCTCCATTCCGCGTAACGCTGCACTTAAACGCACCGGCACGGACGGATTCGTTTCCGCTTCGGAGAGTTCATCCCAACTCGGAAACTTCTTCAATTCCTCCGGGCTAAACTTCCCATTCTCCTCATTCTCCCAGTCCTGTTCCTCGCCAAGTTCCGTATCGGTCGCCCATCGGTTACGGTTTTTACGTGCCAGCTCGAAGCTAATTTCACGCCGATTTTTGTCGATGTCCGCGATTTGAACCGTCACCTTATCCCCCAGTCGGAAACAGTTGCCGAGGTGGAAACCGTTGAGCGTCTGCGTCCGTGCGTCGTATCGGTAGCGGTCTTCTGGGAGAGACTCGACCGATACCAGCCCGCTAATCGGATACTGGACACACTCCACGAAAAATCCGTGATGAGTTACACCCACGATTCGCGCGTCAAGAACAACATCACCCTTCTCGCTGAAAAAGTGAATCATCTTAATCCGCGTCAGTTCCCGTTCCGCTTCCTCCGCGTTATTCTCGCAGTAGGTGAGGTGTTTCCCTTCATCGTAAATCTTGCGGAAATTCCGTTTTGGCGACTGTCCTAGAATATACTGCTCTATCTGTCGGTGAATCGTCAAGTCCGCATAACGCCGAATCGGAGAGGTAAAATGACAGTAACACTCGCTCGCCAGCGCGTAATGTCCTTCCTCTTCCGGAGAGTATTCCGCCCGCGTCATGGCACGGAGAATCGCCTGATGGACCGCATATTCATTCTTCGTTCCTGCCGTCTGTTCCAGAATCCGCTGAAGCTCGAACCGGTCTGCCTTTTGTTTCATGTAGATTCCAATTTCCTCCAGAAACAGGTTCAGTCCGTCCAGTTTCATCTCGCTCGGAGCCTTATGAATTCTCCGCATCAAGTTCGACCCGCACGCGACCAGTTCCTGCGCAACCGCCTCATTCGTGCAGACCATGAACTCTTCAATCATCTGGTGGGATTCCGTATTCACTTCCCGTTTCACGCCCGTCACGCGTCCGTCACGGTCCAGCTCAAGTCGGATTTCTGGCAGGTTCATCTCCAATTTACCCTGCTCTTTACGTCGTTCCCGAAGGATTTTCGCCAGCGTCCTGAACTTCTCCAGTACTTCTTGCACACGCTCAGGCAACTCGCTCCGGTCCCCCGCGAAAAATCGGTCTACCTGCTCATAATTCAGTCTTGCGTCGCTCCGAATCACCGAATCACACAGTTCCACATCATGCCACACCCCCGTCGGGGAAATCGTAATAAATGCCGTTTTCGCCCACCGTAACCGATTAGGCTGGAGGCTCGCAATCCCATTACACAGCATTTCCGGCAACATAGGAATCACATGGTCTGGCAGATACACACTATTCCCACGGTCAAACGCTTCCCTATCCAACCGAGAATCCGGCAACACGAAACTCGACACGTCCGCGATATGCACCGCCAACCGAAAGTCCCCATTTTCCAGCGTCTCAATCGAAATCGCGTCGTCAAAATCCCTCGCATCCGCCGGGTCAATCGTAATCGTGAACAGATTTACCAGATTCTTCCGTCCGTCACGGAGGTACTCTCCCTCAGCCTCTATGTTCTCTTCTTCCCACTTCTCGAAAATCTCCGTCACGAGTCGCGTTTCTGCAAGAACTTCCTCCGAGAACTTATCCTTTAAGTTATACTGCCTCATCACGGCGAGCGTGTCGGTTTTCAGGTCACCACGTGGTCCGAGAACCTCCGTAATCACCCCTTCTCCCACCCTCCAATTCGCAGGGAAATTCAGAATCTCGACCATGACCTTATCCCCGTCGCGCACCTGCACACCAGCCGTATCGGGAATCCGTATCGGTTCCGCGAAAATCCGTCCGTCCACCTCCACCCAGCAACCGTCCCGGTCTTCCGAGTACGTCCCGACAAAAGTCCGCGTTTTCCGTTCCAGAATCTTCTCTATTACGCCCGATCGACCGCGTACTTTCTCACCTCCGCGACCCGAAAATCGATGTGCATAATCTTTCCTCGGTGCGTGTTCATCGACCAACACGGATACAAAATCCCCCGTTGCTGCGTCTTGAGTTTTTCCCGGTGGAATGAAGACATCCTCCTCCATTTCCGATATGTTCTCCGCATTCGGCGTCAGTTCCACCTCACGAACGAAACCGAAACCATCCGGGTGGCGATGAAAATATCCAACCACACGCCGTTCATCCAGCTCTGCATCCAGAACGGGCCAAATTACGTGACCGGCTCCGAACCGCAGAAGTTCTTCCTTCCGCATGTTCCGCACAAGCCGCTGAAACTCACTGAAATCTTCTCTTAGAATTCCGAGCTGTTGCGCGACAACCGTAATTTTTGCCGGAACATACTGTGGGCGAGCAATCCACCGTAATACTGCTTCTCTCGTTTCAGCCTGATTCAACATGGTTTCCCTCCATCTTTCCAAAAGACGATACACATACTCATTATATCAGAAATCTCTTGAATTACAAGTACACTCTCCCTAAAAAAAGAAAAAACACCCATAAAAAACAAGAAACAGGCAACGCTGTCATGGGCATGAATTTTTTAAAAGGGTGTGGGAGAAAACTTTTTACAAAAATATTTTCTCTCACAGACTCTTTTTCTATCTATTAGTTCCCGAAGATACATAATAGGAGGAAATTTACGTGCTCCTATTTAGTCAAGTCGAAATTCCTTATCGCGTATGTTTTTCGGAATATTCCCTTAAAAACCGGAATTCCTGACGCCAACGCAATTCCTCCGCTTTCATTTTCAGTACGTTTCTCAATCCAGTTTCCAAATTTTCATCAGAATCCCATATAATCACCCCATCTTTTACATTTTCTTTGACATTTTCTTCGTGCTTTTCAGTTTCTACCGCTTTTCCAGTCATCTCGCGTTCTACGACTGGCGCGGTTTCCGTCTGTCGGCTTGCATCGTCCAGCTCTTTTCGGAATGTTTCCACAATTTCATGTTCTGCTCCGCTTACGTCCGAATCAGTTACCATTACCACGATATCCGCTTTCTTTATTTCTCCCCGCCACCGCATAAAATGCGACAGATTCCCACGCAGAAACCGCCAGAAACCGCTACTTTCCGCCATTTTTATTCCATGTTCACATGTTACCCACTTTATCGGCACACAATTCTGTCCTGTCAGGGTATCAAATTTTTTAGCAAGCGTCCGAAATGCCGTCCCTTCCTGACCAGTCACGAAAATTCGTGTCGGTTCCTCTTCCTTCCGATAAAACATATGTCCACTATACAGCTCTATCGCATAATATCCCGCTAAATCCAGAGCATAAACGGTCGTCGTCATTTCCATTTTTCGTGAGAATATCCGCAACAAAATTCCATGCACGAACCGACGAAACTCTAGAACCAGTGCCGAAACCGGTTCTAGCCACAGTATCTTCCGATACCAGTCGAACGCACGTACGTAAATTGAATATCCCCAAATTCCCCATTTCACGTCTCGTAACCGCAGATAATCCAGTCCCGGAACCTCTGCGACCAACGTACGCTGCAATTTTCCAACAAGAACCTGCTGGGCACTGAGCAATTCAGAGAATGAAATCGCATACCGTGGCGTTTTCTGACCGCTATAAATCTGGTCCGTCTTTTTCAGCACCTCCATCAGCACTCCACCAATCTGCGCCATTCCTCCCAATTTATCCTCTTCCACCGCATGAATCTGTGCCAGAACCGACTTGAACGCCTCCTTTTCTCGTCTTGGCCAAAATGGATATGGCTCAACCTTCAGAGAAGAATCGATTACTCGAAACCGCCTCCAGAGTAGTAAAAGTCCTACACCACCAAGCGTCGCCGCCAGATAAACCCAGTGTTTTTCCAGCCTTCCGAAAAACTTTCTCACCAACGTCGGTTCTGCCTCCAGGCTATTTCCTGTCATCTCCGAAACCAGACTATTTACTGATACCGAGGTTTCTGAGACCGTTCCATTCCCTATACTTTCTGTGACCGCATTCCCATGAAAAACTGCTACAAGTTTCTCTTTCGCGAATAACATTCCACACACGAAAAACACCACACTCAACACCGAGGCGTACAGAACCGCGAGCCATGAAATACTCAACAATCGCGACCGAAAAAACGACTTCCGCCGAACGGAACTCCAACCGAAATGCTTATCTTCCTTCTTTTCCGCCGCAATTACCGCCGATTTTCGTTCCCGAAGTATCTGAGCGTCCGAATCACACAACTTCAGGAACTTTTTCAGTGCTAAAAACTCATTCTCACCGTCTGCAAGTGTTTTATTTTTATTTTCGTTTCCACTTTCATCTCGATCTCTATTTTTCTCTTCATTCTCTGACCAGAACCATATCTGGGCTTCTTCCGGTTTCAACTGAAACCATTCCTCGATTTTCTGTTTCAAATCTCGCGTAATCTCTTCATTTTCCATCTCGCCATGTTCCAACTCCACAACGAAACGTAACACCGGGCGTACATTTTCCGGAATCTTCCGCCACGTCACACATTTCCGTTTCCATTCAACTGACCGATTTTTCCTTTTTCCCTCATTTCCCTGAATCTCTTCACGCTCTCGAATCTCTTCACGCTCCTGATTCTTATCACTTTCAGAATCCTCGAAAATTCCCCTCCGTTCTGCGACCGAAATCCAACACAGAACGAGATCCGTCTCCATCATTTCCCCCATACCGACCGTCCGTGTTCTCTTCTTTCCCGGCATCCAATTCCAGTTCAAATTTTCAATTTTTTTCGACATTCCATTTTCCAGTCCCTTTAACTTTCCACACGAAAGTAGAATCTCACCCCAACTCGAAATCGGTAACCTATACGTTACGCCATTTTTCTCTTGCTGAAACAGACCTGCTTCCGGGCAACCTGCCAGAATCCGACGTATCCAACTCGCTGTTTCCGTTTCCCGTACCTCTAGAGTTTTCCGTGTCATCTGAGAGTCCATATTCCCTTCCGAGATTCCGTCCCATACCGACACCTGTAGTGGAAACTTCCACTGATCTTCCGGTTCCGCCATATACCGTAATTTTCCGCTATAAATCATCACCGAGTAATATCCGACTATCCGAAATAAACGAGATAGAATCATCCGCGTCACGAAACTTGGTACATTTTCCAGCATTCCGCCACTTCCATGATTTCCGCCACCGTTCTGACCTGCATTTTCCTCTTCTTTTCCCTTTCCGGCACCCTTATTTTTCCCGCTCGGCACGAAATAAAAAATATGCTTCAACTGCAACCATTCTAACGGTTTTACATTCAGAAACTTCACTTTCTCGTCCAGAAACCGATTCAGATCCGCTGAAATCCGTTCTGTCACCAGTAAAACGTAACTCAGCGGTAGGTCTAATTCTGGATTTTTCGTCCGAATTCCATATTCACGCGCTACCGCCGCATTCAGTGTCAGAACAGCCTCTAGAATCTTCTTCCATTCCGTAATTTTCACCCCTTTATAATCGAAATTCTCGATGAACCGTTCTACTTCCTTCCGAGCCGCGCTTTCCATTTTCGCCGTCTTCCGTCTTGGTAACCGAAAATACCTTATCAGAAATAATGTTCCCCACGCCAATACGAATCCTGTCACTGACGCGCCGAGTAATTCCCACCAGTACCGATTCTCACCGACCCACCATGCTCCCAGAAACACAAAAACCAACATTGGAGATGTCATCGCAACGAAACTCGGAATAAACCAAAGAAACTGATTCAGTAAAAAGCTCTTCAAAATATAAGACTGATTATTCATGATGTAACCCTTTTTCTCCCACCTATTCTCATAATTTCAACACAAAAAGGATGGAGTGTCGGCAACATTTCCAACACTTCATCCTTTCATGAAAGACTCACGATTTCAGAAAATCACTCACCCCCAGTTCATGGCTCGTAGTAATCCTCCTCCTCACGTTCTTCATGATGTTCGATACACTTATAATACCGCTCAAAATTGAAATTCGGACTATTATCCAAGTCGTGACACTGAATGCAGATGTTCTTAATCTCTTTCGGTTTTCCTTCATCCATCCGCATCGCAGCCCGATATTTTTCCTGTAATTTCTCGTTACTTCCGATTTCCGCGTTCATGTGTAACGAACCGGGACCGTGACACGACTCACACCCCACATTACTCAGGTGCGCTGATTCCTGCATATTCATAAATCCTGACTGGAATGGCATCCGATGTTCTGCATTCCAACCAACCACATGACATGCGATACATTCCGGGTCATAAATCCGTGGAGGATTCGACGTTTCCAACGATTTCCAAGCAATCGCGTGACGTGACTTCTTCCATACTTTATACGACTCCTGGTGACACGATTCACACCGTTTCGAGCCGACATAAAGCCCGTTCGACTTCATCCGTGGATTTTTCAGCGGACGCACTCCGAGACCTTCCAGTCCCTCAATCCGCAACTGTTCCTGATACATACCCATCAGTTCCAGAATCTTTTTTGACGACGGGAAACGGGAGTCCATCGGCACACGCTGATAGCGTAACGGCTGCGAATCGTCATCATACAGTCCCAGCACGATTACGTTCATTCCCTTCTCACCAATCGTGATGAAATACTGTCCCGTTTCAGGAATCACTTCCGGAACCGCTGGCGGCACAGGAGTTCCGTCCGACGATACAATAATATCAATATCCGGGAATTCACGCGCGAATTCTTTCGACTCTTCCACCGTGGCATGTGACAGTAGAATAATAAACTGACACTGCGCTTTCAATTTCGGAATCAGTTGCGCTAACACCAGTTTCGGCGATCGGAAAACGACTTCATCATTCCGTACTTGCTCCCGTTCCTTTTCACCCAAAACGCCGACGACGCCAATTTTCACACCATTACGACTAGTAATTTTAGCCGGTGGGAGTAACTCACTGTCAAAATCGAAAAGGCCGACATTCGCGCTCGTGAACAGTTTTCCCGCATGTCCCGGATTCGCTACTTCTGCCAGAATATCCGCACACGGGAAATTCAGGTCAATCGTTCCGAAAGTAATCGCATCATATTCCATCTCACGGAGCATATTTACTGTGGCGAGAAATTTCATCTGTGCCTGTTTCGTCACGCCGGGACTAATTCCTCCGACGTCCAGAATCAGTGGGTTCCAGCCTTTTTTCTTTAAATCTTGAAAGAACTCTGACTGTCGCGACAGACCACCCGTCATCCGTTCCATACCCGCGCACCCGCACGGTTCCATGTAACCATTCAGCCGGCCCGTCAGCACCAACGTCACTTCCGGTTTCGGCCACCCTTGAAAAATTTCTCCATTCTCCTTCACTGGGTCGAACGGTTTCGTCGAGTCAATTCCGTATCGCGAAGGACGCTGAACTTCTGCATTTACCGCTTCTACAGTTTTCTCCGTTTTCGTTTTTTTTGTACTAGCCTTCTCCGCTTCCACTTTATCTGTTTCCGCGCTGGCCGGTTTATTCACCGTCACCGTTTTTACATCTTCTCCATTTTCCACACTCATTCCTACTGCCGGTTTCGCAGTTACCCACTCCATAGCTGAGTTATTCATGGCCGAATTGTCTAGGGCTAGGTTATCTATGACCTGCGTTTCCTGAACAGGATTTTTCATGACTGGTGTTTCCAGAACCGGAATCGGCATTTCTGCCGGTGCGAAAGGACTGGTGGCGTTTTCAATTTTTGGCATCTGCGATACCTGCGATCCTTCAGTCGTTACCGACTCACTGACCGCAACGCGATTTAATCCATTCATTCCATCCGGAGAGACCGAGTTCACGAAAGCGACCGTCAGTGCCACGAAAGGCACAACTGCCGCGAGAAGAAAACAAAAAGTAAATACCGATGTTGTAAATTTCATGGGACATCCTTTACCCGAGGTTAAAGGTCGAATCCATTCAACCGTAAAATTTAATTTCATATATCACATTATACAAGTAAAGTGAACTTATTTCACCCTACTCACCGACCGTCTCTGTTTCTGGTGCATTCTCTAGATGAATTTCTTCAGGTACCGTTTCTTCAGGATTTCCATTTTGAGGAACTGTCTCTTCAGAAAC
>JAUNAI010000378.1 GCA_030527705.1 Planctomycetia bacterium
GCCGGTTTTTTTATTTCTTGATAATGACACGCTCCGAAGGTAATACGACGGAGCGGTTTTGTGTTTTCTACCACTTTAATTTCTTCTCATTCCAAAGAATTAAATAAAGAATTAAATTTTGAGTAATTACCAATAATAGCTCCCACTCGTTTCATCTGTTTCTGAATATCCAATGCTTGGTTCTTCAACTATTACAGGAGGATCGAGAATATTTAGCCTCTGTTTAGTTGCGTTGATTAGCCTCTGTTCAGCTTCGTGGTTAGCTTTGATTTTGGAAGGAATAAAAATTGCAAAAGTCATTCCAAATATTATAGCACAGGCAAGTCCGGTGCCAGCCCATGATCGCGCTCGTTTTGCGAATCTTTGCGCTTCACCATAGTTGCCCATTATATTATAAGTGTTAATTTGGAGTGCAAAAACCAATGAGACAGTACCCAGTGGTAGGAAATAGGAAATCAAGGAAAAAATAGGGTTAATTTGGAGTGTAAAAACCAATGAGAGAGTAGTCAGCGATAACCAATAGAAATACAATGAAAAAATCGCTAATATAATAGGACCTGCTGCAGAGACTGGTTTTAAATCTGCTGTGCTAGAACTCCCCTCTAGCACTACAGGTTTTGGTGCAGAAGTTTGTTTTGGAGGTTGTTGAATCTCGATTTTATCTTGTTTATCTTCTAAAGGCGGTGATGGAGGAAGTTGCTGTACTTCGGGTTCTTTTGTAAGACTTTTCCCACAAAAGCTGCAAACTTTAGCCTCAATAGGTTCCTCCATTCCACAATGAGGACATTTACAGTAGTCTGTTTGGAAATCAGAATATGTCTGATTATGATTAGAGGGAAATTGGGAATCAACCAAAGGAGGTATAATTGAGTTCGAAAATGTTAAACCTTTAATATATTTTGCAAGCGCTCTCTTGCCGTCTGGCGTCTCAATAACAGTTTGTGGCGTAATTCGTCCTTCTAAAGCCAAATTTTTTAACTCTGATGCAGAAGAGATGTGTTTTACGCCATTGATATAATAATACCATTGTGTCATATCTTTCTCCTTTGATAACGATTTTTTGTTTTTACATAAAAAAAGGGAGTACGTCAAACGCATCCCGGTACAGAGGTTTACGACAACCCACAAAAGTAGATACGTGACGACTCCCGTGGAGCCGAACACGCTCTTACTTTTGTTAGTCTTATGTATATACATACACACAGAATCCCGAAAGAATGCCCTTCGGGATTCCAAATCGCATAAAGACGATAAAAGATGTCGTAATTTCTGTACCGTTAAGCGATTTTGGGCAAACAAAGCCCTATGTTGACCATCTATTATATGTCACGGGGTACAGAATGTCAAGTGGTGAGATGTTGTTTTTTCTGAAATTTTGAAAGATTTTTTCAAATTTTTAGAACGTTCACTATAGACTGGAGTCTACAGTTAGTAGAGCAAAGTCCTACGGACTGGCAGTTTCAAGCCGATAGTAATACTACAAGTGCGAGAGTTGGTATTGCTGATTTTATTGCAGATGGCACGCTCCGAAGGTTAAACGACGGAGCGTTTTTTATGGGGAGGAGGCTGTTTTTAATATAAAATTTGTGACATGATTTCGACCATACATGCTGAAGCAATAGTTAGACTTGTCCATGAAATCGTCATCCACGTAATCCAACTGAGCCAGCAGAGAAGATGACGAATAACGTAAGAGACAGTGGTCGGCGATTGGCAAAATTTCTCGATAATCCAATCGTTTAATTGTTGTAGTCCTGTTCCTAATCCATAAAAAGTGGCTATTGAACCACTGTATCCGAGGAGCATCATCCAACAGAGACCACTTAGGGATAAGTGATCGAAGAAATCGCCGAACGAAAGATAGTAGGAGATGGCAAACAGGAAGAAAGATGCCAGTATTCCAGAAATGACCAACGCGGACAGTCTGTAAAGAAACCATAACACTCCGAAATGAATGAAACGAGAATTTTCATGGTAAACTCTTTTCTACCCGACTGGGTGTTGAAGGAGGTTGTGATGAAATTTGATAGTGAATGAAATTTTTCTTTTTCTATTTATAAATACGTGCGAGTGTGACATAAATATTAAATAACATCTCTTGTTTTTGTAATAAATTGCGAAAAATAAAGAAATTCCACAAATTTTATTGTAGAACGTCTTTGGGGGGAATTTTGTATCATTTCGGGATGCCGAGATGCGCGTGACCGTTATGGTATCGGGTGTTCAACACGCTCGAAGGAGGTGATGTTGATTGCTGGGAGGCTTCTTGTGCCGAAAAAAACGCGGAGGCCGATTGGTCCACTGACGGTGACAGGGGACGTCGTGGTTCCTTTAATGATGAGAACGTCGTCTTTGAGAAAACGCTCTTCGCCTTCTTGGAAAGTGTACCAGAACCAGACTTCTTCCTTATAGTCGGGCGCCAGAAGTAATCGACCTTCGGTGGAATCGCCCGAATTGAGGTCGACTTGGATAATGCGACACTTGCATTCGACGGGAATATTGGCGCGTGTGCGTGCGATTTCGTCGTAAGTTATGTAGGTTTTTTCCGGCGTTTCTGATGTTTTCGGTTCTGGGACGGAATCCGTTTCTGTGGCTGTTGGCGTTTCTGGCGGCGTAACTACAGGCGTTTGGGACGCTGTAATTACTGAAGTTACTGCCGAAGTGACCTTGGCGGCGATTGAGTCTGTCTCACTATCTGAATTCGTTTCGTAATTCGAATTGGCGGTTGAAGTGGATGAATCGGAATCTAGGTCACAACTGGTAAATATACAGGAAACGGGAGTTAGGAAAGTCGTGAACAGAATTATTGCACAGCCGATATAGTTGACACAACCGTCGGAATCGTCTAAATTTTTTGGGTTTTCGTTGGTGGCGCTCATTATTTTCTCCTTATTTTGGATTTTTCTCTGAATTGGAAAATATATTAATTGGGGTTCTGAAAGACGGAACTTTCTTCCTTTCTATTGATTAAAACGCGGAAGTGTGACATAAAAATGGAAATTTCGGCGTGGGACCTCTTGAATTTTTCGGGGATTGGGAGTAAAATTGAAGGGTGTGGAAAAAAAGACGGGTTTTCGGACCGGTTTTTAAGTTGACGCTGAATAAGTCGCCTTTTATAAAATAATGATTTTTTTGAGACGGGTTAGAGTAAGTTTTAGGCTAAACTCATTACGCAAGTATCCACTCTTCGAGAGGAACTTGTTTTCCGGAATGTCGTAACATGCGTGGGAGAGACCATTTTTGCAAAATTGTTTTCTCCCCAGACCCCTCTTTCAAAAAACTCTTGATCG
>JAUNAI010000379.1 GCA_030527705.1 Planctomycetia bacterium
GTAGTCCCACGACGTCTTAAACGAGTCCCAGTCTTGACGGGAAAGGGTGAGGTTTTCTTGTGCAAGAAACTCAACCTCCCGTTGACGAATTTCGTCGATAATTATCGGCAATGTTTTTAATGTCTTTAGCCTACAATTAATGGTTGGATTAAGTATATTTTAGCATATTTTAGCGGTCTGACAGTTCAAAAAAGCCAGTACATATCGTAAGTTCTCATTCAATCTACATATTGTAGGTCCCCATATCAAATACACCCAGCGAGAAGATATACCTAAAGGGCCTCCACCGTAGGAACATCATTTCCGACAGTATACGGAGACCACCCCAGCGAGTGAACGTAAAAACGGTGACGCTTGGCGCCAACATAAATTTCAACGCCGAATCCGCTTTTTTTGTTATTGAAAATGGAAGCCATAATCACCCTTTTTTTATTGTAATCTAAATTTTATTAAAAACAAGTACCCCTGGAAAATTTTTTCTTAAATGGGATCACTACTGTCTCATTAAAAACCTAGCAAAAAAGGCTGTTCGGTGAAATTTTGATTTCATCTGATTCAAAGTGAAAAGAGTAGCACACAAACTTCGCTTATATGCGATTTGTGCAAACGCTATGACACGGACTAAAACGTTCGTTTCATGTTTTTTACATACTTGTCGCCGTGGTATTTATCGATGATTTTTTGAAACTTTTTCCACGGGATATAGCCCCTCATTTGCACAAAGATACAGGATTTTGTAAACATGACGGGCTCCTATGGTCAAAAAATATTGTGACCAGTCTAAAATATCATTTAACCCCGTATTTTGCAAGGTTTAATCGCTATTGGAAAATTTTTCTTGGGACACTAGTGAAAAATATTATAAAATATTTTAAATTTTCACAAAAAACGGTTTACACCTTGACAATATCCTTGCAATTTGGTAAAATGCGTCAAGTGTAGAGGTTACTATAATTCAGAAATAGGTAAAATCATGGAAAAATATGCTTGGAAAGCCCTTCTTATTGAGGGAAAATTGGAAGAATATAAACGTCGTCATCGCGAAATCTGGCCGGAAATGGAACAGATTTTGACGGAGGCAGGAATCCAGAATTACTCCATCTGGATTGTCGGAAACGAAATTTTTGGCTATTATGAATGCGAAAAAGGCACGGAATATGCGGCCTCCGTCCAAAAAAACAGCCCCGTCGTAGACCGTTGGAATGAGTACATGAAAGACGTCATGTTCATGGAAATGGATCCCGTCACCGGCGCACAACCGATGTTGGAGAACGTCTGGAATTTTCGATAAAGGAAAGAAAGAGACAAAGAGAGGAAAAGAGAGAGATAAAACAGGCGACGCAATCGTGATTCAGAAACTCCAAACGTTCTGCTTATGACTGTGTTACCGGCCTATCATGCCTTTCTTTCTTGATTTTTTCGATTAATTTCTGCGTTTCGGACCAGCCCCTCACGAGTCGTCCGCCAAAACGGTGTATGAGCAAACATTTTTCGGAAATCGACGTCGCTCAAGTCGAAAATCGGCGCTAATTCCAGAGCGGTTCTGGGACGCTGAGCCAAAAAAGTCCGATTCCAAGGACAGACGCGCTGGCACTCATCACAGCCTAGAACGCGAATTCCAATTTTATCTGCCAACTCCGCTGAAATTGGTCCTCGACTTTCTACGGTCAAAGCGCTCAAACATTTCCGAGCGTCCACGCCCGCCGCGGTCAGAGCTCCGGTAGGGCAATTACGTAGGCAACGTCCGCATGATTCGCACGCTCGACGCATTTTCTGAAAATCAGTCCGCCAATCATTCTCCCTTTCTGGCAGAATCGCCCTTCGCAAAATTTCTCCTGAAGAATCCTCTCCTGAAAACCGTTTTCCAATCTGTTCCATTTCACTTAAAATCGGAGAACGATTCTCTTCATTTTCCTCATTTTTTAATGTTTCCGTCGTCAGAATCGCTGCAAGAAACAGGAAACTTCCGAATTTAGGGTGAATCAGCATCCGATTTCGTCCAATGAAACCAATTCCAGCACGTTCCGCGAATTCTCGCTCTAAAAACGGGGCCGTATCCACAATTCCACGCGAAATCTGTTCTGGAAACCGACATTTCAATTCTTTCTGAAACGTTCTTAAGCGCCGACGAATCACGTCATGATAATCAATTCCCGAGGCTGCATACTCCGCGACCAGTCCAAAACCGGGAGGGATTTCCGCGTCCGACATTTCTGGCGGAAATTTCCGTAACCACTGTGTCGCAGGTGGAGTGTGTCCATCCAGAATCGCCATTTTCTCGACAGTTTCGACCGGAAAACCGAGCATAATCACCGTCTGCACTCCAGGTAGAACCCATTCTGGATGTCGACGTGCGTCCGCATGTTCCTCTAGATAGGTCATTCCTGCCGCTTTTCCGTCCGCCACCCAACGCTCATATATCCCATATGTAATCGCGTTATCCGCCATAATCGCCGAAATCAACGGAATTTCCAGCTTCCTCGCGATTCTACGTAGAACATCTACACTAAAACAGAGATTTTCTGATGTATCACTCATTTCACTTCATCACTGAAAAACAGCGTCATGATTCCTTATCAACTTTTCCCTACCGCCACTCAACTTCTGCTCTCCACTCCAAAAATATCGGTTTTTTCCGAAAAAAACTCCCGAAACGCAATTTTGGTATAGACAAAATTTAAGAAAAAAGGTAAAAATATATGGATTCCACTTAAAATTCTGGGAAGGACGATTCTTCCGGCAGTCATTTCAGCAACGCGAAACGACGGAGGAGCGGAATTTTATGATGTATCGGGTATCAACAAAGAAAAGTTAAAGAATCCAGCATTTATAGCATTTTTTACGTTTCATCGCGCTTCGGTTTTAATCATGAATGGTAAACACATTTTAGGAACTGTCAGTCTTTTATTGATTTTAAACATGGTCGGCTGTCAGGGAGCAAGAAACACGGGAAAAGATCCGTTACTGGGAAAAACGCGTCTTGATCCGCCAGCTACCAGTGCCCGAAGTGTTTATATAGAGCGTGCTAATATCCATGATAGTGGTGTCGTGCCGGGAAATCGACGCACACTCGCTTCTGCACCGGTTACTGACAGCGAAAATAACGCGAATAGTATTAATAACAGTACTCCTAATCATGCTGATCCCTCGTCCACAAACCTTTCCACCGCCTCAGGTACTTCCCGTGTAGTCCGGTATCCTACGGAGTTAGACGGTACGAACACCGAAAATACAAAAAATACAGAAAATATAGAGAAAATTTCAGTTTATGAATGCTCTGACAGCG
>JAUNAI010000057.1 GCA_030527705.1 Planctomycetia bacterium
ACGGTCCGGAATGGGATGGTGGCGCAAGTGGGAATATATACTCACCCGGTAATGTCGTGGCAGTTTATTCGCAGATTGTGCCGATTCAGGTACGGAAGTAGGTTCCATTCAGAACTGGGAAAGTGACAGAATTAGAAACTTGGAAAGTCGCTGAATCCGGTGTGGAAGTGAATTCCGGTGCAAAAATGATAAATGGTGGTTGCCACGTGAATTGTGGTAAAATCAGATAATTATACGGTGCGTGACGGTTCCGAAAATGGAGACTGGAGCCGTTTTCATAGGAAAAAAACAAGACAAGATAACCCTCTTTTAGACAGGAATTGGTAATATGGTTCAGAAAGCAGTTTCTACACGCCGAGACGGAATGGTGCTCCTTATCGTTCTTGCGTTGCTCGCCATGGTCGGATTGACAGCCATTACCTTTTTACTCACAACTGGCCAACTGAAAGACGCGTCGGAACAGAATCGCCGTATGGGAGAAGTGACGATTGACCCGGATGTTATGTTACAGGACGCAGTCATGCAGGTTATTCGCGGAACGGATAATACCAATTCGGCGGTAGCGGGACACAGTCTTCTGGAAGATATGTACGGAAATGAATCTGCGACAGCGAGTAAGTTTACTGGCACGGTGAACGAAACGCTCGTGGACGGTATGGCGGTCATCTCAGCGACTGGCGGAAATAGTAATTATGTTGGCCGAGTCGTGACGTGTATCGACGAGGAATCTCCGTCGTGTGGGAAAAGTACGGTTATCATAAAATATCAGGATTCTAAATACTACTGTCTTCCGTTCCCGGACGGAAAGGGTTTCGAGAGTGGTGCGAATGGTGGATCGCAGTTCCTTGTGAATGACATGCCGTTCCAGGGAATCCGAGAGTATGATGCAGTAGATGAAAATAATGAATTCTTGACGCGTCGCGAAACACAAGACACGAACGATGGAAACGCGGGGCGGATTCTGTCAACAAATTACAGTTTTCGAAATGCGACGAATAAATATGGAACGGTTGACGCGGATAATGATGGTTACGAGGATTCTTACTGGTTGGACCTTGGTATGCCTGTTTTCTCTGCGACAGACGGAACGCGGTTTAAGCCGTTGTTCGGTATCGTGGTGGAGGATATGGATGGTCGTCTGAACGTGAATGCGCACGGTGACCTTTATAACCGACTCGGTAAATCCTATGGAATGGGGCGTGGTCCGGGTGAAATTGGGTTACGTGTTCTGGAAGATGGTTCGAATGGTTTTTCCTGCTCGGTCGAGAATCTGATTCGTGGGCGTTTTTCAGCGAATTATTCCTCGCAGAATCCGAATTCCACGGGTGGTACGCCGGACCATTTTGCGACAGCGACACATAAAGGGGCATGGTATGCGGCTTATGAGGGAACGATTACGAATACGGGTGTGCAACGGACACCATATGATATTCGTGGTATTCTGAAACCGTCGGTGTCAGGCGGTGGTGAGGCGTCGTGGGAGCAGCTCAGTAGCACGGGAACGGCGACGACTGTGACGGCAGACACTGGCATGAAGCAGGTTGGTACGGAAGCGACTGCGTCACTGAATCCGTATGATCTGGATTTAGGGCTGAATCATCTGGCGGGGATTTACTCGAACTCGTCACCGTCCAGCACGAAACCGGGGACGGGGCGGGATATGCCGTACTCGCCGAGTGAGTTGGAAGCACTTTTACGGCCATATGATTTCGACTCACCATTTTTACCGGAACGGTTAAGATACCGACTGGGTGCAGCGAATCCGTCGAGCTGGAATGCGCAGCAGAAAGTGCGGTCAAGAACGCTGATTACGACGGAAAGTTGGGATATACCGGTTATTCCGGAGACGCCGAGTTTCGAGGGAAGCGCTGGGGATATGTTGCCGGAAATTCTGGCAGGGTTCCCGTTAGATCTGTTGCGGAGCGCGACGTTTAATGACACGAATGATCCGATTCAGTCGAATGGACAGTTCAAGAAGCGTGAGGATTTCGCGAAGTGTATTTATCGGATTCTGGAAACGCTCGGTGCGAATATGGGTGACGGTGATGAAAATCGTTCACGGAATAACGCGCAGTGGGCGATTAACGTGGTGGATTTTCTGGATGCTGACTCGATTATGACGCCGTTTAATTATGACGGGGACAGTTGGGTTTATGGGTGTGAGCGTCCGGAGCTACTGATGGTGGAAACGTTGGCGTTACACTCGAAAAACACAGAATATGACGTTTTGGACGGAGATTCTGGACAGCGTGTCGGTGGTAAGAATGGAGATCGTAGAAATAAACGAGATACGGATATTTACGAGACGGATAGCCGAGACGGAGATAATCTGCCGGACGAACTGGAAGCGAATAAAGTTGCAGAAGCGGAAAGAAAGCTGGAAAAACTGAATGATAACAATTTCGGACCAGATGAGAAAGCGGATTTTGACCAGTTAATCCGTCCGCAGGGGTCACTGTTCGTGGAAATTTATAATCCGTGGACCAAAAACGATCAATTTCCGACGCTGTCACAGGACCTTTACGTAAATGGTGGGCGTGAAGTGGAACTTACGAAAGTCGCGGGGAATTCCTCGGTATGGCGTCTTGTGGTGATGAATTCTGGAACGCAGGAAGAGTGGGATTCCAACGCACGTGATGAAACGGATGCTGGCTGGAATGAGGGGAGTGTGGAAAGGGTAATCGATTTCGCTCCGAGCACGACGCCGACAGACGGAACGGTGAAGTATCACGCGAAAGCGGGTTCTGCGGTAAATTTAGCGGGTGGACAGTATGTGCTGGTTGGGCCGGAAGGGACGACAGTGCTGAGTTATGACGACCCGAATCGGGAGGCGGTAGAAAGTATCACGACGGCGAATATCCAGCGTGAGATTAATATGGATACGAAAAAACTGGACGGTGCGACGTATCAGTATGAGGTTCTTTCCATTGCCAACGCGGATGGTGACGTGCGTATGAGTCTGACGGAAGATACTAGTCAGAATTATCCGACGGGTTATGATAAGCAGACGATGCAGTTAGATAAACCGTTGGACCGTCCACTGGATTATCAGCGGAGTGAGTGGAACTCGCTTTTCCGGATGAATAAGAAACATGAAAAATATCGAATTATTCACCTTCAGCGACTTGCGAATCCGAATCGGGGACATGATGCGAATACGAATCCGTACGTGACGGTAGACTCGATGGTCGTAGACTTGACGGTATATAATGCGCGTACCTCGCTGAATGACTCGGATGAGAATGAAAGCGGGAGTGTTTCAGAAATTGCGACGTGTCAGCGTGGGAAAGACGCGAGCGAGACGAATATCTGGAAGCAGAAGTATAGCGATACTGTTGCGACGACAGGTGGAAAGACGGGAAGTGGCGCATTCTCGGGGACGCTGAAGCAGAATTTTGGTGCGGGAGTTACGGACAGTGCATCGATTCCGTGGCTGGGATGGATTAATCGTCCGCCGGTCAGTCCGTTCGAGCTGATGAATGTCACGTTCCGGAATAGTGCTACGCTGTTGCGCGAGCTGAATTTTGAGTCGGATGACAGTACCGGAATTGAGCAGTATGGTTATCTGCCGAATTTCAGTACGACGGCGAATAAGAAATTTTTCGGTTATGTGCGAATTCCTTCACCGCAGACGGTCACGCCGATGGTGCTGAATAAGAGTAATTCTACGACGGGCGCGAATGCGGGTACGACTGGGACGGATACGTTACCGTTCGCGTATTACAGCATGTACCGTGAGCCGGGAAGGATTAATATTAATACGATTTATGACGAGACGGTGTTAGCTGCGCTTCTGAATCGGGAACGGTCGGATAGCAGTATCAGTACGATTTTTAATAAGTTGCCGGGTTCTTCGACAGGTGGGAGCACGAGTGGAGCACAGAAGGCGTTTCGGTCGATTGCTGAAGTGCCGGGTGAATCGATTTTGCGTGACTTCAGCACGTTTAAGCGGACGGCGGACGCGGGTGGTGGAAGTACGGGAAGTAGTTCGGAGTTCCATCCATTTTATCGGCTGGAGGATTATTATCGGCTGGCGAATCTGACGACGACACGGTCGAACGTATTCGCAGTCTGGGTCACGATGGGATTTTTCGAGGTGGATGGAAATGATAATCCGATTTCGGGAAACTCGCAGACGGGTTCAGGTTCCACGCGTTATCGTGAACTTGGTGAGGCGTTCGGAAATGTGAAACGTTATCGGTCGTTCTACCTGATTGACCGATCTATTCCTGTCGGTTTCGAGCGTGGTAAGAATCATAATGCGGAAAACGTGATTCTTCTGAAGCGTATGTTACAGTAAAATAAGAAGAGCAGACAGGAGGAGTGAGCGATGCAGTTATGACTGTGTCGCTTATTTTCTTGAGTCTGTATTTTTTATTTTATTTTCTGCAATAAATGCCGGAGAATGGACGTTATAATGGTATGAGAGGAAATCCGGCACAATTCGAGAAGCGGTGGCGTGAGTGGTTCGAGGCGTATCATCGAATCATTCACGGATACTTATTCACGCTGACGCAGAATAGGCATCTTGCGGATGATTTGACGCAGGAAACGTTCGTGCGGGCATGGGAAAAGCGTGCGTTATATGAGGAGCGTGGGACGGGGAAGGCGTTTTTATTTCGGATTGCGGTACACTGCCTACGGGATTTTTATCGGAAACGTCATGAAGTGTTGTGTGATGAGGAAGACTGGGCCGTTCTGGAGCGGGAAGATGCGTGTCCGACGCCAGATTGGGAGGCAGAGCGGACGGAGGATATTCTGCGGCTACGAGCTGCGATGAGTCGGTTGAAGCCAGCGCAACGACAGATTTTAACGTTACGTTTTTTCAGTCAGTTACGATTTTCGGAAATCGCTGAAGTGCTGGAAATGCCGATAAATACGGTGCTGAGTCATGCACGGCGTGGAATAGAGGCGCTGAAGGAGATTATGGGAGCGAGTTGTGAAACGGAAAGAGTTTCAGGAAACGGTCTGAAAAACAGTCTGGAAACATACCTGAGAAGTGGTCCGGGAAATGATTCGAGGAGCTATGAATGATTTTTCAGAAGAAAAGCTGACGGAAACGGGGTTTCAGAAACGTACGTTGACGGAAAATACGCTCGATAATACCGATTGGGCGCAGGTGGAACGTGAGTTGGACGCGGAATTGGAAAATTCGGTAGTATGGGAGTGTTTTGGTGTACTACTCACGGAAGCTCATGCGTCGGTGTATACGGCTCCTGTAGATTTCGAGCGGGAAACAGAGATGGCGGAAGCGTTGACGCGGACGAAAACACGGAAACAGCAGGAAACGTTAATGCAGGGGAAAAGGCGTGTTTTTCGGACTTGGCGTCGGGCGTATTTATGTTTTTCAGGAACGGCGTCACTCGTGCTACTTATTTTCGGGCTGATGATATGGAATTCGGACACGAAAATGGGAACGGAGTCGGAAATCGGAGGGAAAACTGGTCAGAAAACCGTGGAATCTTTAGCGTCGGAATTGGCGTTTCTCTCTGAACTGGAAACGGTTTCGCTAGGGAAAGATATGGAAAATAGCGAGTATGACTGGGAGGCGGGCGAGATGGAACTGGTGGCGTGTGATGAGTTTCTGGAACAGTTGGCGTATGAAGATCGGTCACTGGACTGGGAAATCGCGATTCTAGACACTTCGTTGAGTGACCTAGCAACAGAAACCGGTGGAACATCGGAAAATACGGATGTGGATGAGGAGAATTGGTTCTGAAGTCTGAAGGAGGGAATGATGAAAAAGTCGTGGAATGAAGTGGTGTTTTCCCTGATGTTGGCCGGAATAGTTTCAGGGAGAATCGTCGGGATTGATTCCGTATGTGCGCAGGAGGGGAATGGGCTGAAAGAGACGCGGGCGGAAGTAACTGTGTCGGCAGAAATTGTGGAAACGGAAGTTCCCGAGAACGCGGAGGCTGTTGGAGTGATGGAAGAGGTTAAAACTTCGGTTGCAGTACCGGCTCCGACTAAAACTCCTACTCAGATTAAGAAAGAAAAGGCACAGAAGAAGAAAGAGCTGAACGCTCAGAAGCGTGAACAGCAACTAGCGCAGAAACGTGAGCAACAACAGGCACAGAAGCGAGAACCGTTGTTGGCACAGAAAAAAGGTGAGGTAAAGGAAAAAGAGAAAGAAAAGGAGAAGCCGAAAAACCAGACACTGAGTTTCAAGAGTGATTTTAATGGTCGGGCACTGACGGGAAATCTGGAGGCTGCATTTAAGACTCATCCAGAATTTAAGGCGCTGGTAGAAGAGGAAGTTGTGTTAGAACGTCAGAGTCGTGCGTTGGTGAAAAAATATCGTGCAGAAAATGACGTGGAGAGAAAAAAAGCGTTAGAAGCGGAGTTACGGACACTCGTGGAACGGCATTTCACGGTACGTCAGGAACGTCGATTATTCGAGTTGAAGTTGTTCGAGGAAAGAATCGCGACACTCCGTGAGGAAATCGAGGCGCGTAACGAGAAGAAGGACCGAATCGTGGAGAAACGGCTGATTGACCTGACAGGGAGTGAGGAAGATTTACGATTTTAGGGAGATTGGTTCAATTGTCGAAATGCCGTCTATCCGCCCTTATTGGATCAGGCGATAACGCAGCAACACAACCTTTAAACATTCGCGAGGAAGGGAACAATTTTGCAAAAAAATGTTCCCCCTCTCCTTAACTCTTGTGTTAATTCGCTCGTAGTCATTAATATTCCGTAATTTACGATATATGATTGTAGTATTAACGAATACTTGCATGTAACTAGGTGGCATCGAAGAACCTATTTTAGGGACGGTTTTGGACAAGTACGGCCCTAAAATAGGTCCTATCTTTTTGTCAATTATAACCCCTGAAATTGAAACTTCAAGGGGGACGTATAAAAAAATATTTCCGCACACACTTTTGGTATTTGTGTGTGCGGAAATATTATTACAGACCTTCCTGTTCTTTCCTAAACTCAAGTATGTCCTCTTCACTAGGTTCTGGTATCGGGTCGTGTTCGGACTCGTAGGATTTTATGCATCGTACGAGATGGTTAAAGTAATCGAGTTCTTCTTGCGTCATCGCATCGTCTGGAACGTCCATGTACACGTCGATATACCCAATAGCCTCGAGATAATCATCCTCCGTTTCTAATATATTCAGTTTCTTCAACCGACTTGCTCCTTTCTTTAGTCATTTATTCATCTCCAAAGTTTCTCGATAGCGGACTATCTGGATTCAGGAACACGCCCTGCACCTTGACCTTTCGACCTCCGTGTAGCATCTGGTAAAACTTCATGCCAGTAGCGAAGTTATGACGGGCGAGCGCTTCGTACACAACCGGGTCGCCACCACAGTGTTCCATGACGTCACAGCAATAAGAGCGACGAAGGTTGTACCAAATACGCGGAGGCTCTTCCGTTATGCCCGCTAATTCGTATACTCTCCTTGTACATCGTAAGTGCCAACTATGACCGTAATAGGGGATGATACGCCCTTCCGTCGGTTCCTCCCGCCGTTTCCAGTATTCCAGTAACAAGGTTTCCAGAGCCGGGGATAACGGGAGAGCTGCGTAGGAATGCGTTTTAGGTGCTTTCACACGCATAGTGCCGGTCTGTGTGTCCGCAGACCATGTGATGTGCTCCCAACCGAGATTTCGTATTTCCGACATTCCACGGAAACCAGCAAAACGTCCTAACGCAACGCAGATTTTATCCGTCAATTCACTTGGAATTTCTAACAACTTGATAACGAAATCCACAGGTACGTATCGGTCATTTCCACGGTCAATGTGTATCGTGGCATGAATTCTGCAAAGCGGAGACTTGATTACGTAATCCTTCTCTTCCAAGAAGCGACCAATCGAACCTAATCGGCTGATAATGCCGTTTCTTGTGGATTCTTTGTATCCACAATTCGTACCGTGTATCCGATGTGCCAGTATTTCTTGGATAATCGCAGTAACGTCATCCGCCGTCAAGGAAGTTACCAAACGGTCCTCACCTACCGTCTTCAAAGTATACTCCCACGCGGATTTTAACGGTCCAGAACAATCGTCGAGAGTGTCCTTTCGTTCCGCAAAGAACTTCTCAAGACACTCGCCAAGCGTGAGGTCTTTGCGTTCTTTCATGCCTTCTAATAATCCGAGTACACGAAGACGGTCGAAAATCTTCGGATACTCCTTCGCCAAGTCTTGCGCCCAGAGAATCAAGTCGGATGTCAAACCAGTCGTGAGCATCGCTACTTTTAACGATTCAACACGATTCGCCATCCGTTCCGCTACTCTGCGATTCCTGATTCCTGTATAAATCTTGACTCTCTTTCCCTGTATCGAAACACGGATAATAAAAGTCTTACCAGAGGGTACTACTTCCGCCATTGTTATTCCTCCTTCTTTGGATTAAACCTGACCGCTTTGGATTCTAGCCATTCTAAAACAGCCCTCTCACTAAACCGAACCGCATGACCGAGCTTGAAGAACGGTAAACCTTCTTTCTTGCGATAAGTGTCTACTGAACTCAAACTACAGCCAAGAATCTTACTTACATCTTCTTTTGTCAACATAACATCAATCATTGCCATTGTTTCTCTCCTTTTGGTTAATAGGCATAACTAATATCCATGAGAACTTAAAATCTGTAAATAAGCAAAATGAAAAAATTTGGAAAAAAAGTAAAAAAAATTTAGACTACCAGCATTCAAATATTAATATTTAAGGAGAATGCAATGGAAAAACAAGGCGTAACCAAGAAACTGAAAGAACGAAAACCCAAGAAAGAAACAAAAGACGTGATGGATGATTTAGTTCAGACCATTAAGGAGGCGTCTGATGCCCGTCGGAAATAGTTTCTTTTGGCACCCTAATACGGGTAATACCTTTCTTCCGAAAGCGTCTAGCCCCTATTACGCCCATCCTTATGAGGATATGGCTTCAGTGTCTATGCCTTCCTCAATTCACGAAGCACTTAAATGGTCTCAGTTCATTTCACTAGCAACTGGACCATACCGTTCCGCATTACACCGCGTAGTCGCTTACTGCATTACAGACATTGAAGTTAAAGAGCGTCCCGGAAGCGATAACGTCATCGGCAAAGAGGTTCGTGAAAACTATGAAAAGGTCTTCTCAGATGATTGTCTTAAATTAAAAAAGGAAACACTGGACGTAGGTATGGATTTACTGACCTACGGAAATGCCTTCGTTAGCGTTTTTACAGGATTCAAGAGATACCTGTCCTGTCAAGGAAAGAAAAATGGGAGACCATGTGGTGCCCAGATACCGATTCAGACGATGCTTGAAAACAAGGGGTTTTATAAATTCAGTTTTGATAACCTAGAATTTAAAGCTCAATGTCCGTATTGTGGCAGGCATGGAAGTTGGAAGGTACATGACCTGCCTTCGAAATCAACAAGCGAACTATTTATTCACCGCTGGAACCCACTGGACATCGATATTCTGTATGACCCATTTTCAAAACAATCTTCCGTTATCTGGAATATTCCGTCAGATTACATCGCTGATGTCCGTAGAGGGGCGTCCCATGTAATTACCACTATTCCGCTAGAAATACTCGAAGCAATTAAAGAAGACGGAAAATTCAAGTTTAACCCGGAAATGATACTTCATCTAAAAACGGGTAGTCTTTCTGGGTTGAACTTGAAAGGGTGGGGATTGCCCTCCACAATAGCGAATTTTCGACAGGCGTGGATGTATCAGGTATGTACTCGGCATACAGAGACGACGGCAATGGAGTCTCTGGCGCCCTTACGTATTATTTCGCCTCCCGGAGACGGCGGACCTAAAGACCCAGTACATAATGTCGGTGCACCGGCGTTCGTGAACACCATGAAAAACATACTAAATACAAAACGACGCGACCCAGCCTCATGTTTTGTAACCCCATTCCCTGTGCAGTATCAGACAATCGGAGGCGACGCAAGTCAATTCATTCCAAGAGACTTACTGGACTACACGTTGGATAATCTTTTAACCAGCGCAGGCGTACCTGTGGAGCTTTATAAAGGGTCTATGACGATGCAGTCCGCTCCGGTGGCGTTGCGGTTATTTACGTCGCACTGGCAGTCGCTTGTGACGGACTTGAATCGTTTCGTGCGTTTCGTGGCGCAGAGGGTAAGCGATATCCTCGGTTGGGAACCAGTCGATGTGCAGTACAGCAAGATTACCCAAGCGGACGACATCAATCGTCAGGTTCAAGCTCTCCAGCTTATGTCTACGGGCGCGGTATCCAGAACGACGGCTCTTGCAAGCGTAGGTATGGACCAGAAGGAAGAGGCGCAACTGATGATCGAAGAACAGCGTTCAGACGCCGAACTGCAAGACCGTATGCAGAAAGAGTTGGAAACGACCAAGCAACTTGATGATATGGTCGGAGGTGGTACGCTTAATGTTCTCTCAAGACAGCAGGGACAGCAAGCCTCTCCAATGGGTATGCCGGGACAGAATATGCCGGTTCCGGGTGCCCAAATGGCAGGGGCTACCATTCCTGGGGCTAACGGTCAAGGTATGAGTTCTCTGCTACCAGGCCAAGACCCAATTTCGCAAATGATCGCACAGGCTGGAGTGTTACCAACAGACTCGCTAGATGATGTATATGCCAAAGCGCAAGTGTTAGCGCAACAGTTCCTGTCAGCAGGAAATACTAATAGCGCTCTTCGTAAATTGAAGCAACAAGACACGAAGGGTTCGCTTTACGCTATGACAAAAGAATTAATTGAACAGACGCGTCAAAATGCTGCTTCTCAAGGTAGAGATATGATTCTTCAGCAACAGATGGGAGGTGGAATGTGACCGAAGCAACCGTAGGCAGTATCGTTATCAACAGTCTACTGCCTAAAGACATGCGAGTTGAACCATAATGCCTATTATTCTTCCGCTACCCTTATTTATACGTAACTCGTAATATTCGTCCCCCTCGGCTAAGTTACGTAATTGAACATTCGGATGTTTTGCTTTCGCCGTATGTAACCTGTGTGTTGAATTACCTAATTCTGTTATCTTAATGTTGCTTATGCTCTTTAGTGCATCAACTAGACTAAGCCACCAAAGACCTTTAACAGTCCCTTCCTCTCTACCACCAAGGTTAAATTCTTCAATTTCACGATTAAAGTATTTAAAGGAGAATACCAGATACTCGTCTTTCGGTTTTGGTATATCAACTAATTTTTGATTAGAGTGTAAACCTCGTAGACTTAAAGACTTAGCCATGACTATGCTCCTGAAGATACTTTTCAGTATAATACGATTGCATTGCTTCAATCGGTATCACAATATTAGAAATGACGTCAGGTTCCAATCCTTGCCGAGCGTCTTTCCACGGCGATTCGTGATGCGTTAGGTATTCCAATTCATCTGCGCTTAACGCACCATAAGTTGTCCATACCGAGGTTAGCAGATTATAAATATCTTCTGGGAAGTTTGGTACCGTGTTACACTTTGGTATTAGGGCAAAGCCATAATCTGAGTACCTATAATACACTTCCGGTATCGCAGGTCCATGTACCCATGCTTGAATATCCTCTTTGAATAGACGCTCCCCACTAAAAAATACAGCGTACCAAGCCTGCGCGTAGTAACACAGTTTCTGTAGTTTCTTATGCGTCATTGGTTCCTGCGCTAAGAACCAATTTGCAATAGTAAATATGTCAAACATTTATATACGCTCCCTTCTGATCCATTATACGTTATCAAAATCCCGGTTGTCAATACTAGTTTATATAAAAAGCGTAAAATAATAGAAAATATTTCAGTTATTAATAATTAAACTTTCTGCTATAATCTCTATAAACACACGCCATGGAGAATACGATGAAATGCAAAACAAAATAGATGAATATATAGATAGCTGTAGTAACCTGAGGTTGTGTAGGGGAGCTATAGTAAAAAAAGCGGAAACGGAAGACGAATTCGATTTAGGTTCAATCCCGGATTTAGAACCGGCTAGCAAGCCAACCCAGAAACCAATAAGGCACCCCTCCAGACCGAGTTACGAGTATATTTCAGGAGATTCCCGTACCTTTGATAACTTTACGCCTAAAGGAATCCCTACGTTTGAAGCGTGGAAACTGAAACAGGGAAAGAACCAAGCGTTTCAACCAAACGATAACCAACTTCGAGCTGCCTATAACCAACAATATCGAATCCCAATACCAGGAATGTCACGACAGGATTCTTGGAACTACTACACACAAAGAGCGGTAGATGATTTTCATCGTAGAGATTTTGGCGGACAATATCGTGGTTTAGATAAACTCCAAGTCCAAAAATACGTAAATGATAATTGGGCGTTTAATAACGGATTCATACCAGACTACGCAACCTCTAGACTGCCTAACTCTGGTTACGATGCGAAAGCTGGAACTACTTGGACTACGCCGTTTCAGTACGGTTCAGATATGAAACCTGTGCCACAACAGTATATTTTTGACCCCAATGCAGTAACCTCAGTAGAACAGGCTCAATTTATACACCCAGAAAGAACGTACGCTCCTAAGTTCGATTTAGGGTTACACGCAAATACGTTTGGACGAAAAGCAAGAAACGCTGTATACAGTGCGACAGACGGTACCGCAATGCTAGCAGATGGCGCAATTAGTTTCCTTGGAAAGGGTCTGATGGAACCGTTTGCGTTACCGTATAAATTAAATTACAAGGATTTAAATAATACGTATTTAGGCGGACTGAATCGCTGGCTTGATACACAAAACACATTTCGAAACTTGTTATACGGTACAGGAAAATCGATAGACGAGTTCCAACGTTACTGGGTACCGGAACTTTATGAACGCGGATTAGCACAGAACGAAGCAGCGGATGCGCAAGAGGCTCGAATGCGAAAAAAGCATCCATACGCATCTCTGGTATCTTATGATCTACCACGCATAGCTATCGATGTCTTAACCCCTGGCGGTCCGGTAGATACGCTCGGTAGTAAAGCAGTATCGGCGGGTAAAAAAGTCGTCAATCACGGATTAGGTCAGCCGTTCGCGCTAGCTGGTGCCGGACTCGGTTCAGCAACTACGGCGTCGGAGCAAGTACAAGCCGCAGCTCCTGAAGTTGGAAACGCCCTCGTTCACGCCTTCACGGACACGCCTAAATCTCCACTAGAAGAACAACAAGAGACGCTTGGAACGGGAGATCAATCCGTTTTAGAAGCGGAGCAGTTTCTTCGAAACAATCCGGGATTATCTGAGACACTTGATTCGTATTCACCGCCTGGCGAACCCGTTAGCGCGTTACAAGACGAGCTGATGCTCGCAATGCAAAGTGAAGATCCAAACGAACGAGGTAATGCGGAGGCGGTCTATGGCTTGTTAGTAAACTGCTATCGAGATGCCGAACAATTAGGAGTGCCGGAACGGTTGGTACCAGCATACGCGAATGCACTTCTTTATCAACGTGTTGATGACTTAAATGCGCAGGAATAATCTATTCCATACAAAAACCTTAACTTTAACTGAAGGATTAAATATGTCTAGAAATATCGATATGTGTAAACTCGCACATTATATTAAATTTGGAAACGACCCCGTAGCAGATTACTTACGCGGTAGTCGCCCAATTAAGTCGGCAGCAGGTTGGGGATGGCTAGGAAAAGCTACGCAGAAAGGGGTACAGGAAACTGTTCCAGAAATTGCAGATGTCGCGGGTAAAGCACCGCGACTGTTTACGCCTCCTTCAGCTCCGGTTAAGGTACCTGAACCTAATATAATACCGGCGCCTCTTAGAACGACAGAGACTATAACTGAACAAAAGCCTTATTTTTCTAGCAACTCGATTGGGTCTAAGATACCGATTCTTAAAAATCGGACAAAGACCGTAACTGACAATGTACCACGTACCCCAGACTCATATACGCCTGAAGAACTTAGAGCAGCTGCGTTGTATCAAGCTCAACAAAATGCTAATGCAGTACAAAACGAAGGAAGACAACAGTTGGTGAACTACCTGACTGGTAATAACCTACCTACAATTAGACTCGATAGCAATGGCAAACCGTTACAGGGCGGTGGGCACACGAGTAAGTCTAGAAGGGGTACGGATTCTGCAGGAAACAAGACTAGCAAAGAAGTAGATATGACGAATCCTAATAACTATTTTAGTTTAAAACCAGAGGCAAAGGATGCGGTACATACACAACTACAAAATAGTTACAACGGGATGCTAACGACTTTAGGAAGCGCTAATCAAGGAGCCCAGACGTATACTGATGCAGGTGCAGATTTTGCGCAAAAGTTACAACGCGTTCTCTCTCCGCCCACTCCAGTGCTACTAAAGACTCGACCACTAGACTTCCAACGTGCATTTACTTATAATAATATAATGGGTACGTTAAGGCCAGCGGAACGTGCCAAGTTAGAAGCAAAACTAAGAACGCTACCGGAAGATGATGTAAATAAAATAATAGATGGATGGATTGCTGGAGATACCTCTGGTATGGAAGAGTTTTACAGAGGCTTCTATAACCACGCTCCAGGACTAGATATGCAGTCTGTAACCAAGATGCCAGCTTTCAACGGAAACATTGATACTCTAGGTTTAGAAATGCCATCAAGTCCGGAAGCAGGAAACATTCAACTTACCGTTAATCCACAAGCTACCGGTGGCTGGGGACCCTGGGCTAAAAAATGGGGAGGTAGAGCCTTATCTACGGAGCTTATAGCGGAACCACTCGGCTACGGTCCTATATATAATACCTATAAGTGGATGACCGGTGATGGGGATGAAAGTCCGGTTAGCACTACTTATTCGGGCGGTTATATACCTGGCGGATCTGTAGAATCCATACCACGAGGCAAGTAGGGTTAACAATAGAGATACCATCAATCTTCTCTAGGTATTGGTTCTATCAAACCTCCTGGTATATAGCCATCTGGATAGATCGTAGTAACTGGACTCTTCGGTGGCGGATAGATCCACTCAGCAATCGCTTTTCTTATCGGCTCTGACGTTATAACACAAGTAAACACAGTCAAACAGGTAAGAATTACCAGTACACACGCGGCAATAAATAATATATTCTTTGTTCGTTCCATATTATATCCCCTTGAACTTATATCTCTATTATATCATGGAGAATTCTAAATTCAAGGGGTACTCTTACATATTTTGAAAATATTTTTAAATTTTAGTTATTAATAATTAAATCTGCTATAATCTTCATAGAACATTAACTTTATGGAGAATACAATATGCGAAGATTAATGGAAGAGATGGAAAAAACATATCAGGCTATGGTAAAGTCTGGTATGTGGAAAAGTGCGGAAACGATAACTTCCAGCAATAAAAGCCCACCTTCCATCACAGACCCGGTACGTGATTATTTTCAGAAACTCGAAACAAATGGACGCATAAAACCAATCGATGCTGGAAGCGTCAATCCATTACAATTCAGAGCAGGAACTCCGTCGCCTCGAGATCCTTGGCATGGAACGACTGCGCAACAAATAGGCAAAGACGTACTTCGTGCTGTAAACGCTACAATGGTTGAAAACTACGGCATTGGCGATTATGATTCCAACAGGAAATTCAGAAATCGTGTACGAGGCGTTAATCCAACAGCGGATAAGGTGCTAGATGGCAGTACCAACCTACTTACCGGTGTTGGAGCCTATGAAATTGGAAAACTAGGTTGGTCGGGGCTTAAACGTACTCTACCCAAAATCGTATCCACTGTAGGTAAAGGCGTAAGTGTACCGATGACTGCTTTAACTACAGTATTTACACCGACAGAAATGGGGAACTCCGACTATTATCGCACCGAATACGGTATCGGTCCTTATGTACCTGCCCGATTTAACCGCGATTACGAAAGAGCTATTTGGGAAACAATAAAAGGGGCGCAACAGACATCGGGATGGAGTGACGAACAAACGTTCAATCTCTATCAAAAAGCTCTGCAAGACCACGAATACCAACTTGAACGCTTCAAAAACGAAAACGCTCGCCGTGGTATGAATATGAGAATGCAAGCGAAACAAAAGCCAATAATTCCGGCTTCATATCCAATATATAACCAACGAAGAACTTTCTAAGCAGGAGAAATGATGACATACAATAATCTTTCTACAGAATACCTATTAGGTGGACTCGCAAAATTTGCCCAAAGAAATAAAATAGCCGGTCCAGTAGCACTTACCAAACTAATGGATACGGCTACCGATGCCAGGAAGACAGTAAGTAAAGCGGTGAAGAAAACGCCAAAGTCCAAATCACCGCCAGTACCTAATTCGCACCCTGTTTCAGCTCCCGACCCACAAGTTAGCGCACAAAAGGTAATTCAAAATAATACGCCATCCACAAACAAAGTCGATCAGCTCGTAGATTCTAGCACGCAAACAGGCAATACGGTTCCGAATACGTACCAGAATACTCAGGTACCACAACCACAAATAGACGATGATTGGATACCTGCTTTTGCTCCAGAACCTGAACAGGAATGGATACCTGCTTTTGCTGACGGGATGGATCCTCGTTTTATACAAGATCCATATCTTGTAACTACGTCATCAGTACACAAGCCTTCTACAGATAATCCAACAATCGGAAACATGAACTTTACTGGGGACGTGCAATCAGCAGTATCAAACACTACACCAGAGGCGCAGATGCAAAGTCTTCGTGCCATACTAGACCCTACGACAACGAACACCACGACACTAACCCCCAGAAGCACTGAACAACTAAAAATGTTAGGTGAAGTATATACGCCAACACCTAAAGCGAAACCTGCTACTCCATGGACTAAACCGTTCCAGTATGCACCAGAAGATACAAAACTAAATTGGCAACAGGTATTGGCTGGTGAAAAGTTGCAGGAGGCATTTCTACGTGGGGACTCCAGCTTCAGTAACGACGACCTACTCAATCTAGCGCGGTACATCCACCACAGAAACAACGGTTCTTGGCTATATAACCGAGAACTGAACTTCAAAGCCCACCCATATCGCACAATAGGAAGAGGGATAGGAGCTGCTACAACCGCTGAAGGCGTAGCAGACATCTTCGGCTACGGTCCTATATATAATACCTATAAGTGGATGACCAGTGGTGGGGATGGTGAACAACAAAATAATAACTATCAGCAACCAATACCAGACCCCGGTTGGTAATAGTTATGTTGATTTACCAGCCGGGGTCCGGTATCGGTGGTGGCTCCGGCGGTGGATAAATCCACTCAGCAATCGCTTTTCTTATTGGCTCTGACGTTATAACACAAGTAAACACAGTCAAACAGGTAAGAATTACCAGTACACACGCGACAATAAATAATATATTCTTTGTTCGTTCCATATTATATCCCCTTGAATTTATATCTCTATTATATCATAGAGAATTCTAAATTCAAGGGGGTACTTTTACATATTTTGAAAATAATTAAAATTTTGGTTATTAATAATTCAATCTGTTATAATACCCCTATATAACCTAACACTTTATGGAGAATACAATATGCGAAGATTGATGGAAGAGATGGAAAAAACGTATCAGACTATGGTAAAATCTGGTATGTGGAAGGTGGCAGATGATGGAAGTATAACAGTCGAGACGAAAGAACCTGTA
>JAUNAI010000380.1:0-1388 GCA_030527705.1 Planctomycetia bacterium
ACTGCTCCTGACACTGCTCCTGATTCAGATTCTTCGACATACGTAGAATTTCTCCGAGTGTCTTTCCACCAGGGTGCGCGATGATTTTCAGCATTTCCACCACTTCAGGCTTCTCAGTAAACATCGACGAAAACAGAACTTTCGTCGAAATCGGCTCTTCCAGACGCATTAACGTATTCCGTCCACACTGTTTCGACGCTTCTACCACCACGCGGTTCAGCCTGTCAGCGGTTCCTGAGCCACTTTTCGCCACAGAACGCTCACTATCCAGCGGAATGAATGCCGACGCGCCAAGCTCCACAAGTTTCTCAATCAGCCATTTCTGCCGGTCACCTTTCGGAAGCGCGACTGCGAGCGAAATTTCAGTATCCAGTTCTCGATTCACAACACGCCGAGCATGGATTTCAGCGGTTAATTCTTTCTTTTTCGTAGCGACGATTACGGTGTCGAATTCCGCACCAGACCCGTCGAAAAGAATGAGTGGTTCTCCCTCTTTCACACGCATAACATGCAGAAGATGGTGTGCCTCATCCCCGCTCAGCGTCACGCACAGCGGATAATCCACCTCATTCACCGGAAGTGGTTCCACGGAAAAATATCGATATGCCATGTTTTATCCTCATTTAGGTCACTTTATCGAGCCAGTTATCTTCACATCAATCCACATTCACAGAGCATTTCTGTATCGCGGAGAATTTCTTCCGTATTTCCGACAGTATGAATACGCCCATCTCGTAAAATTAGGGAGATAGGGCATGTCTGACGCGCGAAATGAAGATCGTGTGTCGCAATGATTTTCATCTGGTCAAGCGTGTTCAGGTACTCCGCCAGCTCTCGGCATCCACGTGGGTCGAGCATACTCGTCGGCTCATCCATCAGAACCACTGCCGGACGCATAGCTAAAATCCCCGCCAACGCCACACGCCGTTTTTCACCACCGGAAAGAGACGCGACATTCCGTGCCGCGAGCGTCGTGACACCCATCCGTTCCAGAGCATCTGTGGTCCGAGATTCCACTTCTTCCGCGTCCAGTCCAAGATTCATGGGGCCGAAAGCGACATCTTCACGGACCGTCTGCGAGAAAAGTTGGTCATCAGAATTCTGAAAAATAAGTCCCACCTGCTTCCGAATCGCCGTCAGATTCCGTTTCTCGACCGTAAGGCCATTCACCGTAACTTCTCCGCCTGAAAGGAGACGCAGACCGGGAATCGCCTCCAAGAGCGTCGATTTTCCCGCACCATTCGCTCCCAGAATCGCCACAGACGGCATTTTTTCCGCATCGAACGTGAAGGAAACATCCGCAAGCGCCAATATTCCGTTTCGGGAAATGGTTACGTTCTTAAAATCGATAATCACAGAAAAAAACCTCCGAAATCACAGTACATTTT
>JAUNAI010000380.1:1398-3268 GCA_030527705.1 Planctomycetia bacterium
ACGGTATATACTAAAATCACAGGAAAAACCTCGCGCACGCTAACGAAAAAAGGAGTAAAACGGTCACACACCAGTCACGTTTCCGCGGGCGTTGCGCCTCGGAGATGGGAGCACGAGCGCTAAAAAGCCGACACTGCATCGCCGCGTAAATCGCATTTCCACGCCGGACCGTTCTAATAAAAAGCTGTCCCGTCAGCGTCCCCCAGTCGCGCATCGGTATCAGTTTACAGTCAGGATTCCGCATGAAATATGCGTTGGTGATATGTAACGCTTCCTCCATCGTCAGGACCAGATAACGGAGCATAAGTTGAATCTGAAGAATCATCAGACACGGAACACGGAGCGTCGCTAATGCACCCGTAATTCCACTCATGGAAGTGGTCAGCGACACAAGTAAGACCGCTCCGACCGCGCCGAAAGTTTTAGCCGTCAGAACCAGCAGCGACAAAAAACCACCAGAAAGCACGACGCCGGAAAAAATCTCGACCGACGCACGATCAAAAAAACAGTTTGCCACCCCCGCACACACCACGAATGGCAACGCAATCAATACGCGTTTTGCAAGTGAAATCGGTGAAATTCCGCTCCCCCACGCCACAACATACGGCAGTAACGTAAATAAAAACACCCCTTCCCACGCATACCGCGAAAAGGAAACCAACAGAATCAGATACCCGACCAGCAACACAACTTTCATCAGTGGTGCACACGCACACAGACCACCGGAATTCTGCGTCCCGACAGCAGTAAGGGTCTCGATGTAGTAAGTCAGTTTCTGATTCAAGGTTTTATAGCCTCCCTTAAAAATATAAGGCTTTTATTATACCACATTCCCCAATTTCGTCAATACACGCTCCGAAATTTATTACGTTATACTTCCAATTCAGCTTCCCGCGCGACGTAACTGGTTTAGCAGGTTCTGAATTTCTTCATGATTCTCGTCCGTCTGGCGGATAATCAGGTGGTTTCCCTGATTCCAGTACCGAATCGTTCCGTTTCCACCGTTCTGTTCCCACGAGTCGGGATGAATCGTCGTCTGAATCACATCAACCAGTTCTTCACCACTTTCCTGCGTTGCTACGTTCTGAGCGTCAGCGTTCATGCCGTTATTGATTCCGTCCGCACCGTTCATCCCGCCAACCTGTCCCATTTCCACCCGTTTTTCATCATGTCGGACCGTCTGCGGACGCTCCGCGTCTTTTTTCGGTTTCTCCGACTTCTTTACGTCTGCCGACTTTTCCGCGTCCACATTTTTCATAATCTGTCGTGACAGCGCGTCGAGTTTCGTCCGGACACTGCGTGTCAGGTTTTTTCGCAGACGTGGCGGAATCTCCCTATCCTCTTCCAGTGCGTGATACAGCACGAGGAACTCCCGCGCCGCTCCTTCCGCCTGTGTATCAGAAACCATTTTCCATCGGTTCAGCGCCTCACGCACCGTCCGCTGTAGCTCCGCGCCGGAAAGTGTCACAGATTCCGTAGAAATCTCCGAATTTTCCACAGATTCTTCCTCTACAGAAATCTCCGTCCTTTCCGCGTTTCTTTCCGCTGCGCTCCTTCCTTCCGTATTCCTTTCCGCAGCGTTCCTCTCCGCCACAACGACGAAATTCCCGCTTGTCGTGCAGATTAACACGAATGAAACCATCAGAAAAAGGAGGTTTCGCGCTGTTATCAGTTTTTTTTTCATGTTATGGCTCCTTTTTCAGGATTTTCAGCTCTTAAAAGAAACACTGAATAAATACCTGCGACGCAGTCGCAATTAAGAGTCTTTTGAAGGGGGAGTATGAGGGGGAAACAATTTTGCAAAAATGTTTCCCCCCTCACGAATGTTTATAGGTTCAGTTTCTAAACACGAACGCAAGATTCCACCCTT
>JAUNAI010000381.1 GCA_030527705.1 Planctomycetia bacterium
ACAGAATCGCGTTATAGTCTGCGCTAATCGAGAACGTCTGCGCAGCGTCGAAGTACCAGTAACCACCAGCTCCCAGCGTCAGCGAATCGAGACCGGAACCGTGACCTTTTACGTTCCAGTCGCCGAGGTCGTTGTGGAGCGTCACTTCCGGTGCACTCTCATCTTCCAGCTGTCGGCCGTAGAAAATACGCGTATTCAGGCCACCGCGCTTGTGGCACGGGACGAACGACGCGGAAAGACCAACGCGGAACGTATTCCGGCTGTACTGAATTTCCTCGTACTGCTGACGGCGAGTGTGCGCGGACAGGAACGAGTCGACCGGCGCGTCGGTCCCGTTTTCGGTAAAGCCGTACAACCAGTTGTGTTCCGAGTCGAAACCGACCGTCGGACGCAGAGTGAGGCGGTCGCTCAACTCAAGCCGCTTCGAGAGGTAGAACGTCGCGGTGAAGGTATTTCCCGTCGTGTCGCCGTTAAATTGGTGTAACACGCCCGTATCCCACACGTTTCGGTTCCAGTCCATCGACTGTGCGCCACCGCCGATAAACGCGGAGAATTCCCAGTCCTGACGCCAGCCGAAGAGCTTCTCGAAGTGCATTGCGAACTGGAAGTCGGTCATGTCCACATCGGAGGCGTAACCGCCGTCGGTCAGGTTATTATATCCCGCAAAATTGCCACTCTGATTCATCTCGGGATTCGAGTACGCGAACAAAATACCGGCCGATAAACTGTCACTCAACTGGCTTCGGAACCCGACCAGCACGCCGGAACGTCGGACTTCATAGGCGTCGTACGAAATCCCATCTTCGACGTACTCTTTTCCGTCAAGCATGGTATGGGAATAGCTCACCCAGGGTGTCCAGGTCCGATTGGAGGAATTCCCGTAATTGTACGCGCTATTCGCGGCCGACGTTGGGTCCGCTGGCGTCCCGGTCGTCACAGCCGGCAGATTCTCTTCCTGCCCACGCACTTTATTATCATCGGTACCGAAAGACGTCGTAATATTCAACATTCCTGGCCCGAACGAACTTCCGACGGACCCCAGATGCACCACCAACGTCGACGCCTGCGCAATTGCCCCGTAACTTTTCGAGATATCGCACGCGAGATTTTTCATACATTCTTCATTACCATAATTGTACACCAAATCCGCAAAATCGTCCGCCGCACACGTATCCTTCGACGTGACATTCGTCATGATCTGATTCACGTATTCCCTCTGCGTGTCGGTCAGCTCATAACTATCAATAATCCCGTTATTATTCCGCGTGATATTAACCACACCCGTTCCAATGTCGAAATTCACATTAACGAAATCACTACTACCGAAAACCGATTCGATTAATCTTGTTGCTTCGTCATCGGTAAGAGTAAGATATTGTGCACCATCTACAAGATCTTCCGTTGTATCTTCGCCCCATTGCATAAGTTGTATTTCACCACCATTCTTGGTCAAATTAAACGTCATCGTATCCCCTTCATTCAGCTTGGAAACACCGTCATACCAAACTCGCAATGAATCGTCAAGTCGTATATAATTAGCATCAATCGTTCCCAAACAACCTTCACGAGAAGCATCTAACCAGAGACGTGCGCCACCATTATAATACATTCTATCTGAAGTATCTTCTATTATACTTTCCATGCTTGGCAGAAAATATACGTTATCTTGTCTTAGAATCGCAGCTTCCTCCGTAGAATCACCACGGTAAAATGCCAACATACCGCCTAAAGCAACGTAATATTTTCCGAAGGCCTTATCTTTGGCAGTTATTTCATTTTCAACTATAAAAGTTGAATCTTCACTCTTATTCCCATAAACAGTACCGGCATTCAAAACGATTGTTCCTTGAGTGATTACTGTATGTCCAGCCCAATTATCGTAATTTCCGTCCATTACGATAATAGTTCCATTATAATTTTCATCTAGAGTAGGATGGCAACTCGCAATAGCAAGTACCCCATTGCCTTCTAAAATTCCCTGATGAATCTGTCCATTGGCTATTGCGTTTTCAATGCTTGCTCGCGACGTTTCCCAATTAATCGCGGAAAGGCTAGTAGCTCTTTCTGCTGAAATACACCAGAAATCGTCTATTGGGTTATCTGGGTCGTTGAGGAATCCCTCGACTAAGTTGTCGCCAACAAACAAATAAGAAGTGTTTAAAGAAATATTTGTATTAATATTTTTAGAATTCAAGGCAGTAGAACTATTCCCTTCAATGGAAAGTGAAGCATTTTCGTCATAGGTTACATTGCCTGAAAACCATGCATAACTACCATCAGTAACCTTAACAGTACCTTGAATAGTAGTATCACTTGTGAAATATATATCACTTGCTCCATCTACAACAATATTTCCAACTTCTGCGTTACCATTAAAGATTGCATTACTTCTATTTTTCAAATCAATCAGGCCGGAAATGGTTGTGTTACCATTAAGCTCCATATTTCCATTATCAAGAAGAATATCTTCTTCAACCGTTGTTTCTTTTAATGCTCTGAATAAACCGTTATTCGTAACGCCGATGTACCAGTAGGAGGAGTCGCCCTGTACCTCGAACGTGGCGGTGGAGACGCCGACCATGGTGAATTGGTTATTGGAGGCGGTACTTGTTAATGTTCCTTCGCCCGCAACACCGAAAACTCCAACAGGAGCGTTTTCAACAGTCACATTGCCAAAACCAGAATTGACCGTCGCGTTTTGTGTCGCCGGAGTCGTAATCGTCATGTTCGCGCCGTTTTTCAGGACAATCGCACCGGAAACCCAATCGGTCATCGACCAGTTGAGTTGATTCGTTGAGTTGACCGTGTCGGGTGCCACAAACAACGCACCACCCTGCATGGTAATTGATTTATCATCATCAAGTTTCGAGTTAATCCAATGATAATCCTGAACGACAACATTCTCAGCCGGATTCACTTGCCATCCAGAATCTAACTCCATATTTTCGTAAGAAAGAAGCTCGTCAACTGCCGTTTCGAATGCGCTGGCGGTCATTTCGTTCTGTAGGATGCCATCAAGAACCTGTTTAAAGGTTTCGTCGGAATAATCGACCGTTTGCGCCCATGTATTTGTACAGAATCCGCCTGTGGCAGTAGCAAGAAGAAGTGGGGCGGCGAGGCGGGTGAATTTTCTTCCTATTCCCCCCCCCCCCCGTATCTTAACAGGCGGGCACGTCGGGAACGTGCACGGGCGCGGTCACTGGTCCGTCTTTCTTCACGTGTTCGTGTCTTTTTCATCGGAGTATTCCTTCCTTGAAATAT
>JAUNAI010000382.1 GCA_030527705.1 Planctomycetia bacterium
AAATTGTTTTCCCCCAGACCCCCTTTCAAAAAAACTTTTAATCGCGACTTACGTCACTTGCTTTTAGTTTTTTATTGGATATTATTATGAGTTGGATTTATCTTTTCGTTGCGGCGATTGCTGAAGTATTTTTTGTTCTGGAGATGAAACTGTGCGAGGGATTTTCACGTCCAGGACACTCGGCACTGACGCTCGTAGCAATGATGCTGAGCGTAGTGTTTCTCTCGCTCGCGATTCGGAAATTGCCCGCGAGTACGGCTTACGCCATCTGGACCGGAATCGGAACCGTCGGCGCAGTCGTTCTTGACTCCTGCGTCTTCGGTCTTCCATTTTCCTTCAGTCGGCTGGCGTGTATTTTACTCATAATCCTCGGCGTCGTCGGGCTCAAGACAATTACCGGATGAATAACAGCTCCGAGTAGTGCGACAGCGGCCAGACATCATCGTCAGTCAACGTTTCGAGATAATCGACGATCACGCGCAGAGCGTACATCCCTTTCAAGACGGAATCGCGGTAATAATGTGCTTTTTCCATCACTGGCATGTCCGGTTTTACTCCCGAAAGACGCTTTTTCAGCTCATCAATTGCCTGAATCAGAAGGTCAAGTTTCGTGTCGAGCTCCTGCATCAATTTCCGTTGCGTAACCGTCGTTAAACCCGGCAGAATGTTATTTTTATGCCGAATGACCGCTGGAAGAATCATCGTCTGAGCCATTCGGAGCATGGAATTCGCCTCGATACTCCGGACCGTACAGTAATTTTCCGCCATGATTTCCTGCCGACTGTGCAGTTCCGATTCCGTGAAAACGCCATAACGTCCGAAAAGGTCTATCGACTCCTGCTCTGTCAGAACCGGGAGACAGTCCACAGTATCTTTCAGATTCGGCAAACCGCGACGTTCGGACTCTTCCAGCCATTCCATCGAGTAGTTGTCGCCATTAAAGAGAATCGGTCGGAATTCATCAATCACCTCCGCAAGAAGGTCACGCACGGACGATTGAAAGTCTTTTCCCGTCGCCAAATCCGCCTCAATCCGCGTCGCCATCATGTCGAGACTTTCCGCGACAATCGTATTTAGAATAGTGACCGCAATAGCGGAGTTCTGACTGGAACCGACAGCGCGAAATTCGAATTTATTCCCCGTAAACGCGAACGGACTCGTACGGTTTCGGTCGCCACCGTGACGCGCTAATTTCTTGAGAATCGGTAATCCGATGGCTTTTTGGTCGTCTTCATGAAGGTGATTTTCGCCCTGTCCTGACGTGATATAATCGAGAACGTCCGTGAGGTCTTTTCCCAGATACACACTCATAATCGCCGGTGGAGCTTCCGCCGCACCCAAGCGATAATCGTTACTCGGTGACGCAGAGGAAAGACGGAGAAGACGCGAATATTTATGCACCGCACGACAGACAGCGGAACAGAAAATAAGATACTGCGCGTTGCTTTCTGGTGTTGCTCCCGGCTCAAGCAGGTTCTCTCCCACATCCGTCCCGATGGACCAGTTATTGTGTTTTCCGGACCCGTTCACGCCTGCGAATGGCTTCTCGTGAAGGAGGCAGAGGAAATCATGTCGCGTCGCAATTTGACGGAGAATCTGCATGACGAGCATCTGATGGTCGAGCGCAAGATTCGTCGATTCAAAAGTCGGCGCAAGCTCAAACTGTCCTGGCGCAGCTTCATTATGTCGCGTTTTAATTGGAACGCCGAGCTTCATCAACTCATATTCCACTTCCGTCATGAATGCCAAAACACGTTCCGGAATCGCACCATAATAGTTGTCGTCCAGCTCCTGACCTTTCGGCGGTCGGGCACCAAAAAGCGTTCTCCCACAGAGCATCAAGTCCGGTCGGAGAATCGCCAACCGACGGTCCACGAGGAAGTATTCCTGCTCAACACCGAGCGTGCACTCAACACGATTCGCTTCTTTATTCCCGAAAAGTCGTAAAATACGTAACGCTTCTCGGTTTAATACATCGATAGACCGGAGCATCGGCGTTTTTTGGTCGAGTGAGTCGCCAGTCCAGCTCACGAACATAGTCGGAATCACAAGCGTCGCGCCATTCGGACTGTCCAGAATAAACGCCGGACTGGATGGATCCCACGCAGTATACCCCCTCGCCTCAAAAGTTGCGCGAAGGCCGCCAGATGGAAAACTAGACGCGTCGGATTCCCCGCGGATAAGCTCATTTCCACTGAATTTCGTGATAGCGTTTAAGAAACCGTTAGGGGTGAGGAAGCTGTCATGTTTCTCGGCAGTCCCACCGGTCAGAGGCTGAAACCAGTGTGAGTAGTGCGTTGCGCCACGTTCCATGGCCCAGTCACGCATGGCAGCTGCTACGACGGGAGCAATCGACGGATCAAGTCCTCCGCCACGTTTAATGGTCTGCTGCAGGGAATCAAAAACCTCCGCCGGTAGTCGGTCTTTCTGAACTGCTTCCGTGAAAACCTGCGACGCGTAAATGTCGGTGAGCGACTGGTCACGATAATCAACTAAGCCACTGCGTACGAAGGTCTGACTTCCGATGGATTCAATCGCGTTTTGGCGTGCGTTCATATTCCTCATTCTCTTTTGGTTTCTTTACTCTATAAATTACGAAGGTATACTGATTCCACTTAAAAATTCTGGGAAGGGCAGTACTTCCGATAGTCATTTCAGCAACGCAAAATGACAGCAAATCGAATTTATAGTGCGTCGGGTATAAACTTCTTCCACTATAAATATACCACATAATTTAATTTCGTATATCCCCAGCCCGGTAATTTAGAGGAAATTTTTTGGTAATTTTTAATATTTTTCGCATTTTTCCCAAACTTTTAGTTTTTTCTGTAAAGTCGACGCTCTTTCACAGACTCGAACTAGGCAGTTACGGTAAAATAAAAATGGACGGCAAGAGAAATTCTGCCGATTCTGCGTTTTTTGCATGTCGAAAACGTTTTTTATCCCCGGAAAAAATGGAAAGGAGCCAAAATGTCAACTTACACGCCAATCTCAGACGAAATGGAATCGCGTGCGCGGACAGTTCTCAGTAGCTGTGCGATTTCAGAATTTCGACGATTGAAAATCGAGAAAATCGATGGAGTTCTCTGCCTTCTTGGGGCGTTACCGACGTGGTACCATAAGCAACTTGCCCAAGAAATGGTACGACGCTTGCGCCCTGAAATCCCCATTCCGATTCGGAATCTGACACATGTGGAACGGAGAGATGGTATTTAAAGCCTACCCTATTTAAAGCCTAC
>JAUNAI010000058.1 GCA_030527705.1 Planctomycetia bacterium
CGCGTCATTCAGACTCTTTACCCCATCCTCTTCTGCCGGAGCCGCAAGATTTTCCGGAACCGTCGGTGCCAGAACTTTTTCCAGTCCTTTTAACGGAGCTTTTTTCTCTGTTTTCCCTGACTTTTTCGTATTCTCTGAATCTTCACTCTCTTCCGCGTTCTCTACACTCGCCGAACTCTCAGTATTTTCCGTTTCTGTGTCACTTTTCGTGTCACTTTTCGCACTATTTTTTACATCATTTTTCGCAGCTTCCGTCACGCTCGGGGCTTCCGTTATGATTTTCGGCTGCTCAGCCACAATAATTTTATTCTCATCCTGCGTTTTCGTGGCCGTCACGGCTTCTTTTTCTTCCGGAGTCGGATTTTTTCGCAGAAATTTCCAGATATTCCGTGTTCCCGGCGTCGCGCCTGAATCTTGAGAATCATCTGGAACCATAAACTGTTGCTGCAATTCCGGCGACAGCTGGTCAAATGACTCAGCCTGTGCCGCCTCTTTCACAATTCGGTAAATCGTGTTAATATTTTCCTTCAGGATATCCGGGTCATTATTCCGTACATACACATACGGTGTCCGGTTATCCACCAACACTTTTTCCTTTTCCGTTTCCGCAGTATCAATCGTCTCGAATGCGACACGCGCCACGATATCTCGATTAATCGTCATTCCCTCATAATATGGAAAATGTGGATTCCAAATACGTAAGGAAACAATCATGGCCGCAAAGGCCACCGCAAAAATCAAAATACAAAAAATAGACGATCTCTGTCTTAGACGAGTCACAGCCAAGTGCATACGCGTCGGAACGGCCGTTATGGACGCCAAACGCTGTGTTCTGGTTTTCGAACTTCCTGGAGACATATAATCTTATAAAACCCTCAAAAAAAGGTCCGCGAACGACACTACCGCCAATTACCGATAAGCGACGCTCACAACGCGCGGGAATTCCGTTTCCGCGACATATACACGATTTACATTTAGCATACCCACGCAATCCTGTCAAGACGAATTTCGTTCCGTGTTTTAGGCTCTTTCTTCCGTCTCACTTTCCGGCATATCATACGCACGGATAATTTTCTGCACCAAGTCATGCCGAACGACGTCCATTTCGCCCATTTCGACAACCGCGATGTTTGGAATTCCCTTTAACCGCCGAATCGCATCCACCAGCCCGCTCGGAGTGTTGCGCGAAAGGTCCACCTGCGTCACGTCACCGGAGATAATCACACGGGAATTATTTCCCATGCGTGTCAGGAACATTTTCATCTGTGAGATCGTCGTGTTCTGCGCTTCGTCCAGAATGATAAACGCATCATTCAGAGTACGTCCACGCATATACGCCAGCGGACTCATCTCGATAACCTCATCCTCCGTCAGTCGGCGAAGAAGCAACGGGTCCATCATGTCTCGGAGCGCGTCGAAAATCGGTCGCAAATACGGGTCAATTTTCGCTTTTAAGTCACCCGGCAGAAAACCGAGATTTTCCCCCGCCTCTACCGCAGGACGAACGAGGACGAGTCGTTTAATCCGTCCAGCTTTCATTGCTGCGACCGCCGCCGCAACCGCAAGATATGTTTTCCCCGTCCCGGCAGGTCCAATACCGAAAACGACTTCATTTTCCATAATCGCTTTCACATACCGTGCCTGTCCGGCAGTCCGTGGTCGAAAACGTTTCCCGTTCATCACCTCGAAAGGCGCGACGCGTCCAGCAAGATCCGAGATTTCCTCTTCCACAACCTGGGAAAGAAGACACTGCACTTCCTCTTCCGAGATTTCACCGCGTTTCATGATCTTTTCCTTCATAATCCGGAAAAGTTCATCCGCTAGCTCAACTGCCTGACTGGGACCGGAGAAATAGATTTCATTTCCCCGTGACCAGATCCGCACACCAAGCGTATCACTAATCCGTCTCTGAAATCGATCACGCTGACCGAAAATCGCCGTGAGTGGAAACTCCTCCGGCAACGCCAAAGTTTTCTCTATCATTCTTTATCCTGCCGCCACTGCGACAAAAAAGGAGCATTCTCAAAATTCATTTACTACTATATTATACACATTATTTCTTTCCCGAAAATCCCCCCCACCTGAAACGCCTAAAACAAGGCAATTTCCGTGACTTTTCCTATTCCGCCGCTCGCCCCTCCTTGCGTTTTGTGCATAATCAGGTATATTATATATATTATAAGAAGTATATCCTAATTTCCGTTCATTTCCTTTTTCGAGGCAAAAATATGAAAGTCGTTCAATACCCACACCCCGTTCTGAAAATGGTCTGTAAACCTCTGCGTAAAGTCGACGCGGAACTGAAAGCCATGATTCTGGAAATGTTCCCGCTCATGTACGAGACGAAAGGCGTAGGACTCGCAGCCAATCAGGTCGGGCTTCCGTACCGTTTTTTCATCATGAATCCGACTGGCGACGAAAAACAGAAAGATAAGGAATATGTTTTTATTAACCCGGAAATCCAACTTGGAGCTGGAAAGCCAGAAGAAGATGAAGAAGGGTGCCTCAGCTTCCCAAAAATTTACGCGAAAGTCCGACGCGCGCCGAAAGTGACCATTTCTGGTTATAATCTGGACGGTGAACCAGTAAAAATGACCTTTAAAGGTTTCCCAGCTCGAATTATTCAGCATGAATATGACCACCTGAACGGCATCTGTTTTGTGAATCGTCTGAGTGAGAGCGAGGAAGATTACGTCATCGACGACGTGGACGATCTGACACGGAAATTCGTGAAAGGACAGAAAGACGGCGAAATCGCGGATAATGAAACTCTCTTAAAAGAAATCGAAGAACTTATCGCGTTACGCGCCGCTGAATAAAAGAAAATATACACTTTATTAAGAGTTTTTTGAAAAGGGGGTCTGGGGGGAAAACAATTTTGCAAAAATGTTTCTCCCCCCACGGACGTAAACCCTCGACGGGTAGCGTAGATTCCTCCGGGTTTATCCCGGTGGAATCGGGCGTTGGTGTTTAGCCGAAAATCCCGCGCCAAAAACCATAAACTCTCCCTAAATTCTCTATAGTTTATGCTAAAAAAGCCATAACTGGACCGAAAGGAAATCCGTCATGTTCACTTCTCCCACTCCCCGACCCGGCTGGTATGAGCGTCATCACCATCTTTTTCTCGGCGGCGCGTTACGGACGGTGGAGGAGTTTTTCGGTGTAAACATGGTGAATTTTCGCACGTATCAGGTTCCCGACGCGAAAATTCAGACTCCGGAACAGGCTCTCGGACGTCTAAATAGCTGGATACGAGAAATTTACCGTCCGCTCCTTTTCCGCCCGGATTTCATCTCACAGACGGTCCGCGCATCACTTCTTCAGGCGCAGGCGGACGGCGTATCGGTTCTGGAAACGAGTCTGGGAGTCATTTTTCCCACGCTTTTACACCGGAGCACGTCGGATATTTTAGCGGAAATTGCACGCACACACATGGAAACCGCCCCGGAAATCGCTCTGAAACTGGACCTCGGCTTCTCGCGCTCCGATTCCGCGACGCAGCAGGAAAGATATCTGGAAGATTTTCTGGAGACCGTCGCGACACACTCGGAATTCGTGCCCTATCTGTCAGGTGTAGACCTTTTCGACGTGGAAGATGCACAACCGCCGGAGAATTTCGTCCCGATTTACCGAAAAGCCGCGGAAGTTGGCCTGAAACTGAAAGCACACGTTGGGGAATTCGGTTCCGCAGAGACCATCCGTCACACGGTAGAAACTCTGGATTTAGCGGAAGTTCAGCACGGAATTCACGCGGCAGATTCACCGGAAATATTACGATTTCTCTCGGAACGCGGAACAATTCTGAATCTTTCCCCCGCCTCAAACATGATTTTACGTTCTTATGATTACGAGCAGGACCCGCACCCAATCCGAAAAATTTTCGACTCTGGTGTCCGTTTTACGATTTCCACGGACGATTATACTCTTTTTCACTCGTCGATTTCTGCGCAACTCGACGCTCTCACCCCGATTTTCTCGGAATCTGAAATGGAAGTAATTCGGCACACATGTTCTATACATTTTTCTTAAAAAGGGACTTTTTCTGCCGATTTTACGGAAAAAGTAGAATTCGTCCGTTTTCATTTATAAAAACTCGCAGGAAAAATCATTTTCCCCCTTTTTTTCTAATCGGAAATGTGCTATAATAAAGAACGTATCGGCTTCAACTTTTTCCGGGAGACTTTCCATGAAAATGACCAGACACTTTCCCCGCCTTTCGGTTTTCGGCATCCTGTTTTTAATTGTCGCTTTCGGAAACGGACTGTTTTTCAGTCACGTAACCTATGGTGCGACCGATCGGCCAAACATTGTGATTATTTCCGCCTCGAATCTCGGTTACTCCGACCTCGGCTGTTACGGGAGCGAGATTAAAACGCCCGCAATCGATAAACTGGCCGCAGAAGGAATGCAGTTCACTCAATTTTACACGTGTGGAAATGCCGCCATGTCGCAGGCTGCGATGGTAACAGGACAGTATCCTCACCGTGTCGGAATGGGAATGCCGATGGTGGACCTGGAGTGGAAATCGTACCGTGGCAGTATTAATAAGAGTACCTGTACACTGGCTGAGTTCCTTCAGGAGGCGGGTTACTCGACGTATATGTCCGGAAAATGGAGTGTAACTCGTCACTATAAGTACGACGCGCCAAGTTTCTCGTGGCCAATTAATCGCGGTTTCGAACGGTTTTATGGAACGATTCTCGCACAGACGTCCTACTTTGAGCCACAGTACCTGATTATGAATAACCAGCCGTACGATTCCGGTGAAGATTATTATCACACGTACGCAATTGCGCGAGAAGCCGCCAATTTCTTGGATCGGTCGAAAAACTCCGAGAAACCGTTCTTCCTGTATGTCTCCTTCACGGCTCCGAGTTGGCCCCTGCAGGCTCCGGAAAGTGAAATTAAACAGTACGCGCAGAAATACCGCGCAGGATGGGATTTCGCACGCTCTCAGCGTTTCGACGGTCTGACCGAGCGTGGACTTTTACCCTATGGTACGAAATTACCTCCGCGTGATCAGCGTGTTGCAGACTGGAACCGTGTCGGAGCTTTTGGACGGTGGCACGCACGGCGTATGGAAGTTTATGCCGCTCAGATTTCTGCGCTGGACCGAGGCGTAGCGATGATTATGGAGAAAATCAAGCAACTCGGCGTGGATAACGATACGATGATTATCTTCCTCGCGGATGCTGGTGCGTGCGGTGATGAACTTTCCCCAAAAACGCGCTCACGCTCGATTCCAGACAAGACGAAAAACGGCGAGCCGGTTCAGGTCGGTAACACGCCGAACGTTCTCCCCGGTGACGGTATTACTTTTCAGAGTTACGGTATTCCATGGGCGAACGTGAGTAATACCCCCTTCCGTGGTTACTCCGACTCGGTTTATGAAGGTGGAATCGCCGCGCCGTGCATCATCCGCTGGAATCGGCACACGGAACCGGGAAAGGTCGTCGAGCCTGTCCACATTATCGATATTTTCCCGACGGCGGTAGAAGTCGCGAATTATCCGTATCCTGACGAACTGAATGGACATAACACGCTTCCACTCGTAGGACGGTCGATGGTCCCGCTCTTTTCCGTGAAACACCGTCTTGACTTGATGACGGCCGAGGAAAAGAAACACCGGTATTTCTTCTGGGAATGTAAGGGAAATATCGCAATTCGGAATGGAAACTGGAAACTTGTCCTTCCGCAAAACGGTCGGCAGTGGGAACTGTATAATATGGCGATTGACCGCCCGGAAACGACGAATGTTTTCGTGCAGAACCAGAATAAACCGGAAATCACGCAGATGATTTACCAGTACGAGCGCTGGAAGAAGATAAATCGGGTACAGAATTGGGATGATGTGCTGGCGAAATTGAGACCGCCGAAACGTAAGTAAAAAATAGATCATGACACAAAATATACTTCAACTCCGTGATTTCACGCCGTCGGACCGGGAATTATTTCTGGGAATGGCGACGGACTTTTTCACTAGTCCTGCGCTTCTGCATCCACTGGAAAAAACGGTTCTGGAGCGGACGTGGGAAGAGACAGTTTCCGGAAACGGGCGGCTACGCGGACTTTTTCTGGAGTGTGACGGACACACGGCCGGTTTCGCGCTCGTTACGTTTTACTGGAGTACAGAAGTCGGTGGACTGACCGTTCATACGGAAGATTTATATATTCTACCGGAATTTCGCGGACAGAAACTCGGTGAGTGTTTTTTCCGCTGGCTGGAACAGGAATACCCCGCCGCACGGCGTTTCGCACTAGAGGTCACCGACGAAAATCCGGCACAGAGGTTATACTCTCGGTTAGGTTACCGCGTCTTGGAGTACCGACATATGATTCGAGAACCGAATTAAATTGACATTTATACTTAATATACTTACTTTATACATTAATATTATTTTATAATATACACTATTAATCATGATTCGTTTCATCACACCGGAAGATGCGCCACAACTTCTCGAAGTTTACGGCCATTACGTTTTAAATACTACCTTCACTACCGAGGAAATCCTTCCTTCTGTGGAGGAAATGGCTAATCGTGTTCGGCGCGTGACCCAGAAATTTCCCTGGATCTGCCTCGAAGAAAACGGCAAGATAATCGGTTATTCTTATGCCGACATTTTCCGGACGCGGACTGCGTGGCACCGTACAGCAGAACTTTCCATCTACGTCCATCCGAATCATGTGGACAGTCACGTGGGACGCCGTCTTTACGATAAACTTTTCCGGCTACTCGAAGAAAATGAGGAAATTCACTCTGTCGTCGCGTGTATCACGTTACCGAACGAGGCGAGTGTGCGACTCCATGAAAGTTTCGGCCTCATTAAAAAAGCTCATCTGCCAGAAGTCGGATGTAAATTCGGCTGTTGGATGGATGTGGGACTCTGGCATAAAATTTTGTAAGGTTTCCGATTGATTCCTTTTATTTAATCTTCACCTCCCTGAAAGCACTATGGCCATTATCCACCTCATTTCCAATTTGAACCCGAACGGGAACACGTCGCAACTTCTCGCGCTTCTAAAAGCGGGCGAAATAACGGAAGAACGCCATATTTTCACTTTCTCGCCGATTTTACCGAAATTTCGAGCAGAATTAGAGAGTGTTTTCATGCGGGGAAATGTTCAGGTACATGAACTACGTATACATTTTCCGACAGAGACATTCTGGTTACTGCGACACTATTTTCGACGATTACGTCTTCATCCTGTGGTCATTCATGTCTGGGACGAGAGGCTGCTACAGCCAGGATACCATCTTGCGCAACTTTTTCATGCGCGTACGATTGCGACGCTCCGTCACTGGTCGACAGAATTCCATTTTCAGAAGAGAATTTTTAGCCGATATGACCATCTTGTAACGAATTCCGTCCAACTGATGCGAAAAAGAGAAGAAGAAGGCTATCGCGGAAATTGGCACGTCATTTACGATACACTTCCTGATATGCTGGAAACTTCTGAAAATATGGCGACTTTTCCGTCTCGAGAAACATTTCGCACGGAATTGGGCCTTCCGTCGGAAAGTGTTCTGGCAGTGTGTGTCGGACCAGTTGCTGAGTGGAAACGGTGGCAGTGGGCAGTCTGGACGATTGACTCAATTGTCCGTGTCCATCCAGAAATGCACCTTCTTTTTTTAGACCCGGACCTCGAAAATGCCTCACTTCGGCATCTTGATACGATAGGGGGACAAGAAAAGAAACAGGAAAGAGAGCGGCGGGCAGTCGGCACATTCATAAAACAGTATGAACGAGAAGCACTCGTACATTTCGTACCGTATAGGAAGGACTGGCGACGGATTTTACCGCTAATGGATTATTTCTGGAATATCCAGACACTGCCGGGAGCGGGACTTGCAACACTTGAGGCGGCTGCGGCCGGTGTGCCAATTATAAGTAGTCGCGCAGGTGCTACGGAAGATATTTTCCCAGAAAATAGCGTGACACTCCTATCTGAGTCACCCGAAACAACGGAATTGGCCAGTAAAACCCACTGCTTATGGATTAATACGGCTCGCAGTACAGAACAGATCGCCATCGCGCAGGAAATTGCACGAAAACATGACAACCTCACAAAATTTTCACTGGAATATAAAAAATTGTATGAGTAAAATTTATATGGGGAAAGAAATTTTCTTTTCCCCAAAACGTTCTATTCCTTATGTTTCTCATTTTATTTTGTTAAACTATCAGATTTCTGAAAATATCCAGTTCCACTGGAGTTGTCTCTATAAAAATACACTCTTTTAAAAATTTTATATTCTAAAACGACGCTCTTGCCCGCAAAATTCCTCTATTTTTCCTATACTAAACAAGCACAAACTAATTATTCCATTTATTCGTTTAAAAACAGTGAAATAAATTTTACCTGACTCACATGTTATACCGATAATGGATAGTGAGAACTGTTATAAACAGTAAATTATGGTTGTACAATAATCGTTCACAGAAGGATTACAACAATGAACGTTTTAGGAATTTATCGAAGCGGCAGTTACCTTTTAGGTACTTTTGCTTTTTTGTCGCTCACTTTCGTCATGGATGCGATGGCGGCGAATCCGACTTCCTCCAGTTCGGTGATGGTTCCCTCGACAGAATCAGAAACGATTGTAGAGGAAGTACCAGTAACGCAAAATACTGTTCCATATACGGGTAACACACAGATCATATGTTGTGAGTGTGATCCGTGTGCGAAGCCGGACCGTCGGACGAGTCTTCGTGAAAATAAATCTGCCTTGACGTGTTTTAATTGTCGTACGAATGGAAGTTACAAGTTTCCGGTTCCGCGTCAGTACACGTATTTTTGGCCGGGTATTTATTCACAGCAGACGATGACGGAATACGTTGCACCGTATCAGAACCTGAAATTACGCTCTCCCTCGGAGGTTTTCGACACGGAAGCTGATCTGGGTCAGTGAGTGTAAACCGCGTATATTGTGAGTGAGTTGGATCCCCAGCTCTTCGGAATATACTCAAAAGAGATTTCGATTTTTATTTTTATATGACCGAGATGCAGGGATTTGCATTTCAAGATTTGGACAGGGCAGTTCCATGAGTACTTCAAGAACAACACAATTTGGCGTTCCCCAAGTCCTCGCGCTTTTGGCGATTGGTATCTTTTTTGGATTTACCACGTCACAGGTTCGCGGTGAAGATTCCGATTTGGACTTGTTATTCGAATGCGTACAAACTACGTATGGCCCGGCAGAGTCGGACCAGCAGTCTGTTTCCGTTCTGGTGGCAGATGAAGAAAAAGTAGCCGATAATAAGGCTGAAGAAGTTAAAGAAAGCGACTTGATTCTAGAAGAAGTCGCGCCGGTCGCGGAAGCGAAACCGATTGCGAAGCAGGAAGCAGAGCCAAAAGTGAAGGCGATTGCGAAGCAGGAAGCAGAGCCGAAAGTGAAGGCTCCTGTGAAATCGGAACCGGTTTTGACGGTTGCCGCAGAAACCAAGAAGGCGGATGTGGTTGAAACGACGCTTTCTGCTCCGGAAACGATTACCCCGGTTCAGGCGATTACTCCGGCTCCGCAGCAGATGGCGGAACGTGTGGTTCCCCAGCCGGCTGGTGATGGTCCGGTGGTCCGTGAACCCGAGAAAGTGGATTCAATGCAGCTGTCTGCTATTCCGTCGGAGACCGTTGCGCAGCCGATGCCGCGTACGGGAAATCTGGCAGACGACCAGTCTCTGGAAGAAGAAGCGAATGAGACGGTTGGACCGTTCCATGTCTATCGTGAGTCCGAAGAAATCACGGTTATCTCGAAACGTAGTATGCTTATGCGTACACGTCATAACCTGATTCGTACTGCGATTGTGGACCCGTCGATCTGTGACATCGTGCAGTTCACGCCGCGTGAAATCTCGATTATTGGTCGCAGTGTTGGTTCTACGCACGTCACCTTCTGGTTCGAAGATGGTACGTTCAAGCCAATTACGTTTGTCGTCCACACTCGTCCGGACCCGTCGTTGCGTGACCGTCGTGCTGAACAGTTTAAGATTCTGGAAGGCCAGATCGCTCAGATGTTCCCGAATAGTAAAGTAACACTGATGTTACTGGCGAACAAGCTGATTATTCGTGGTCAGGTGCGTAGTGCGGAAGAAGCCGCAGAAATTCTCCGAATTTTGCGCGAAGAAACCTCGAACAACAATTCGTATGCCACTTCTAGCAATGCGATTAACCTCGATGAAGAAACCGGAATGCCGATTTCGGGTGGACTGATTATCGTAAATCAGCTTCGCGTACCGGGCATTCAGCAGGTAGCGTTAAAAGTGAAACTTGCAGACCTTTCACGCTCGAACGGAACAGCTAGTGGTGTACATTTCGCCTTCGATTTCCACGGTGATAAACTGATGATTCAGAACCTAATGGGCGCGTTAAATAGCGGTGGCGGTCTCCTTTCCTACACGAGTTCCGATATTCGGATTGGTATCGACTACCTCGTCGGTCAGGGTGTGGTCCGTCAGATGAGTGAATCGACGCTCGTCACCATGAGTGGTACCTCGGCCAGCATGGTCGCTGGTGGTGAGATTCCGATTCAGACCATTAACGGTATCTCCGGTGCAAGCGCGGTCACCACGGACTTCCGTCCTTACGGTACGGTCATCAACTTTACGCCAACCGTGTTGGATAAAGACCTGATTCGTCTGTACATCTCGTCCGAATTCAGCTCGCTGAGCGATTCTGGCAACGACGTTACTGGTGTTCCGAATCTGGATTCCCGTAACATTAACAGCGAAGTTCAGATGCGCGAAGGTCAGACATTCGCACTGGGTACAACGTTGGAAGACAACTACAGCGCCAGTAACAGCAGTAATATCCCGATTTTCAGCCAGTTACTTGGAAATCGTAATAAAGCGCGTGGCGAACGTGAAATGGTCGTTCTGGTTTCTCCGGAGCTGGTTGCCCCGATGGAACCGGATGAAGTGCCGCCGTTGCCGGGCTTCGATGTAACTGAACCGACGAATGCTCAGTTCCATATTCTGGGCCGTCTGGAAGGTACCCCGACCCGTGATTACCGAAGCACGGTGTGGCCGTCCCTGCGGAATCGTTACCTGTCCGGTGGCTCCGCAATCATCAGCGGCCCGTATGGTCACTAACGTTCTCCCAAGTGGTCGCGGAAGGCTTTCCTTCCCAGGAACCGGAAACTGCCCAAATTACCGGCGTCCTTCCGCGATACTGAGGTCTGATTTGTTCCATTCAAAATTCCAACCGCCTTTCGGCAAAAGGGTTTTTAATATGTTCAAAATGCAAAAAAATCACCTCCTGACGGGCAGTTTCGCACTGCTTCTCGTCTTGGGAGTTTCCGCAGTTCAGGCGGCATGCCCGTGCTTCCGTAATGGTGACGGCATGCGCCCCTGTAATAATAGTGGAACTTGGAGTCGCTCTTGGAATAAACCGGCGATGCCCCCGTATGACCGTCCTTTCCCGCTCGGTCAGGTCTCCGACGCGTTTAATGAAACGCAACAGACCAACGCGGAAGCCGCCGATTTCATCCTTTACGATTATGAATTCGTTGGTGAGACGGCCACGCTTAATCCGAAAGGACGTGACCACATGATTCAGATCGCTCGCCGGCTTCCCCACGTTCCGTTTCCTATCGTTGTTGAAATGACAGAAAAAACGAATGACGTAAAAGAAAATCAGCATCGGGCTACAATTGATGAAACACGTCGCGCGAATGTCGTGATGTGGCTTCAGAAATTCTATGCTGACGATCCGTCCATGAACCCGCAGGCAATTGCGGGACGCGTAGTGATCGCACCAGATTTCAATTATCAGATGCGTGCGGATGAAGCGATTTCTTCTTTCAATAATTCCAGCCTGACCAACGGTAGTACCGGTAATTACGGTGGTGGTTATGCTCGCTAATTATTGAGAATCGGAAAGTAAATACCCAAAATAGTATTTCAAGTTCTCAAAACACGGATTTCCAGCGTACGGAGTCCGTGTTTTTTTATGGAATCATCATAAAAAGTGAAAATGAAGGACGAAAAATGAGATACTTAAAATACGACTTCATCAATAGTCACAAAAACTAAAGACAAAAAAGGTCAAAAAAAATTAAAAAGACCTCAAAAGCTAAAAAAGCTAAAAACTTGCGATATCTTCCAATTTTATAAATACAGAGATAGACACATCTTAAATCATGGCGTGTTGGCGTGCGGGGTTCCAACGAGACCGTAATCACCAAAATAAACGAGAACGTACGTGTTTCGTCCATCTTCCACATTCACGGTAAGTGTACAGGACTGTGGATTAAGCGTCTCACCGAGAAGAAGTTCCTTTTTCCACACGCGATGAGTATGCTGGGACGGAATCGTCGGAAAGTCACTCGTCATTTTCTGAATGACATACTGCGTGGCTCCCTGTAAGGCCCTTTCCGTCGGGTCGAAAACCTGTGAGGTTCCTGCCATTTTCAGCTCATGCTCACCAGCGGGCAACTCGATTCGCGCAACCTGAATACTTCCCGGCAGAAGATTCCAACATCGTGTATCCGCTTCCTCAGAACCTTCCCATAAAATTCCAACGATGTCCAGAAGCAGTTCCGTTTCCCATGAATCGGCCGACACCGCCTCTTTCACGCCGTAGATTCCCGCTTTTTTCAGCAATCGGCGAGCGGCAGCGCGTGCAATAATCCACGGTCGGTTAACCTCGAACTGGTCGATAGCAATCTGGTTAATGTCGGTGATTTTCTCCGTCAGAATCGGTTCCGTATTACCGTCGACGGTAATTTTTGCTGAGCGATAACGACACGGTGCGATATGGATACACGGAATCGGAACCGGCGCGATGGTTGGTGGAACGGAATGTTTCGACGTACTAGAGACAATAATATCCGTGACGAGTAACGCTGCCTGAGTCACTTCCGCATTAGTTTCCACCTTATACGGACCGTGACCGACCAGCGCAAAAACATAAACATTTCCATTTCCCTTCTGTGACGAAGCACTCGTTCGCGCGCGCTCTAGAAGTTCTTTTCCACCCGCGAAATTCGGGCTCCACTGCGTGACTTTCGAGAATTCTCGTATCTGGTCCTGCTGAGCCGAAACGTTATTATCATCTAGAATTCCACAGATATACGGACCGATAGAGAGATTCTTGTAAGATTTCTTCACCTTCTCGTTCGTTTCCGGATCCACTTCACTTTTCGAGATGATTTCTTCCTGTTTCAGGTTAATCTGGTGAGCATACGCACGCGCGTCGGCACCGTCCATCATCAGACTATTAAGCGCGAGCATGACGCGAATCATTACTTTTTCGTAATCTTCACCACGGTACGAAAGTGAACAATCATCCGTCAACATGGATGCCGCCACTTCTGTCCCTTTCTGTACATTCTGATTTTCCAGCGCATCGAAAGAGTCACGAACTTCACGCAGAAGCGTCTCGGATTGGCGAAATTCTCCCTGACACATCCGCATTACTGCCTCTTCCAGTTTCAGAACGTCCCGGCTTTTCACATTCGTCGGCTTTTTCCGTTCTTCTACAATCTGCGTCGTCGCGCTCTCCAGATTATTACAGTAAAACGCTTCTCGTGCCTTATTCACCTTCAGATTATACGTATGGCAGCCAGAAAAAAGCACTATACCGCTACACACCATACACGCCAACCCTAAACGGACGGAATGTAAAAAAAGTGTATCAGTAAATTGCGTTTTCCAGTGTCGGAACATGAAAAGACTCCGAAATTTTAAGCTAAACATGAACACAAGATTCTACTTGCTACCCATCTCGCTTCAATGCTCGTGGAGAGAAAACATTTTGCAAATTGTTTTCTCCCCAGACCCCTCTTTCAAAAACCTTTTAATCGCATTCTACGAACGCTTGCTTCCTGTGTTTATTTTATCTATTTCTTATTTTGGCACCGAGCGACACATTATACGCCTTACTCAAGTCGCACCCTTCCTTAATTGAGGAACCGTCGGTGATGTTAATCAATTCCAGCGAAAGTCGGTAATCACGCTGAGAATCCTTATTATCCACGGTCGTGCCACTGGTGAGTTTCGCGAACAGGAGATACTCGAACGGCTGACCGTCACGCTCCAGCGCAGCCTGCAATTTTCGCTGATTTTCCGGGATGAAAAGGTCATCCATACGAAAACGTTCCGCCCGAATCGCAGGGTCAACATACCGGCGGCTGATGGAGACGAACTGTCCACTGGAACTGATGGCAGTATCAATCATTTCGTAAAGCTGTTCCTTATAATCCCCCATTTCCTCGGAGGTGTAATTCTCCACGCCGACGAAACAGATTTTCTTGGGAGCCGGACCGGTAGCCATGGTCGTCGATTCTGCACCGAGGAGGCGAGAAACAGATTCTTCCACCAACGGTTTATAAACTTCCTGTCCAGCTTTGTGACTTCCAGTAAGTTGCTTGCTTCCAGGACACAAAACGGTTCCGGTCTGACTTTTACAAGCGGAAAAAAGGACGACAGTACACAGGGCCAGAATCCATAACGACAAAAAATAAAAACTGAAACGGAAACAAAAACGATTCATAGGAAAACCCGACACAATGAAGTGAAAGGAAAATATTAAACAACACCAATCACACTTAAAAATTCAAGAAAGAATAATCCTTTCTACGACAGTCTTTTCTGCGTTCTTTTCTGCTATTTTCTACAACGCGAAACGATGGTAAAGCTGAATTTTATAGCGTGTCGGATATAAAACCGTACTAACGTTCATTAATAACCGATTTCAGATTTTTTGGCAAGAGCAATTTCGTTGTTTTTCGTGTATATTGCCGTTTCTTCGGCGTCGCCAGCCACAGTTGCCAGAGTTTTTCAGAAATCCAAATCGTTTCTCCTTCATACGCGCCATCCAAAATTAGAATATCATACAGTGTCGTCTCGAGTTTCTCATCATAACATGTCTCCGTTTCATTTAATTTCAGGTAATGCCACCACGTTTTATAACCAATATCGTTCATCAAAAAAACCGCTTCATTACCATAGATGATATCCATGTCATAAATCACGATAAGCTCATACCATTTCGCATCTTTACATCACCCGAGTGCGTGGGCCGTTTCATCCTGTTTTTTCATAGAGATACCCATTTCGTGAAAATTGGCGACACAGAAAGAATTTACGACCAGAACGTCCATATAAAAAGGACGTTGCGCACTAAAGAAAAGAACCCGTCATACTCCCACCACAAGAGCGCCTTTCAGCAACGAATTCCCCAGACACACAGCGCAACGCCCTATGACGTCACGATAGTGTGTCAGATATTCATCTCGGCGAACCGGTGGTGTGACAAATATTTTTTTCTCTAGCTACCGCAAAATCTCTGAAAAATTAAGATATGTAACTCTACATATAACTACTTAATTTCTGTCTGTGTCACCTCCAATAAATCAGGTTAAATAACGTATTTAAACACATGATTTTCATTATATTCACAGGGAATATCCCTTTTTTCTAATTTCACCTTCTATTATAACACATGCGGTAATCCCTGTAAAGGGGGAACAACTTACTTCTCGACTCAATTTCCATAAAGAAAGCGGTATAAAACACACCGTTTTATACCACTTCTCTAAATCCTTATATCGTCACGAATTAACTCTCACTGGGAGCGCGAGCGCACAACTAACAGAAACTATTAAGCATGTATAAGTTCCTGCGACACGTGGACTAAGTTACCGCTGTAATCCCATCGTGAAGCTGAAAAGCTCTTTCCGGTCGCCATCTTCTTTTACAAGCGGGACTGCGAAATCCAACGCCATCGGGGCCGGTCCCAACATCGGCATCGAAATTCGGAAACCTGCTCCAATCGAGACACGATATGCATCTTCCCACTGGTCAATCGTCGGCTGAACAGTACCTGTATCACAGAAAATAACTCCACGGATATTATCATCTGCCGTTATCGGGAACAGGTATTCCAGCGACGCCAGAATCATCATGTTACCACCCACTGCGTAACCGTATTCCAACGGGGAAACGCCACGGTACTCGAAACCACGAATCGTCGAAGAACCACCAGCGAAATACGACTCATAAATCGGCGTGTTATCGCCCGTCCAAGAGAAGGACGAGGTGAAACTTAACACATGACGCCCCGACATGTCAGCACGTTCATACAGAAGCCAATATTTCTTAAATTGTGCGTTAAATCGCGGATAACTCCACGTTCCGACGACCTGCTCGATTTCCATTGAGGCATAATAACCTTCCGTCGCTAGGAATGAACTGTCACGACGGTCGTGAACCAGTCGGAAACTGAACCCGAACAGGCTGGAATGCCCCAACGCATTCGCCAGTCGCGGCGGAGTCGGATTCACAGGGTCACTGAGGTAAACATCATACCCACGGAAACCGATATACGCTCGCATATCATGCGTTAGTGCCCGACTTAAATTAAACTGTCCACCAACTCGGCGTTCATCCCAGTGCCGATACTGACGCTCATAATACATCGCGCTCGTACCGAGACCAATCTGCGAGTTAAACAGATACGGTTCATCAAAACTCACCACATACCGTGAAACTTCTGTACCTGGCGTCAGTTCCAGACGGAAATGCTGTCCGCGTCCACGCCACGATGTACCATTTTTAATCTCACTCCATGAGGTCGGCCACCGACGAATATCGAAGTTCTGCTCGTCCACCACCACGGAGCCTACCAGACCAGAGTCCGAACTAACCCCCAGCGAGAACATCACACGCCCGGTCGTCGTTTCTTCCATCTGAGCCGTAATCGGTAAACTTAAACGCTGCCAGTCGCCGAGCGTATAACCATCTGTAGGCGGGTCACCAATATGCTGAGTATACGGCGTAACATCCGTGTTACTGATTCCTGGTTGCGGAGGTGGAGACATCGCCTGCCCAGTCCGAGGATTTATATCCGCAATCTGGGGAGCCGGTGCAGATTCCGCAAGTTCCGGAGACGCCCAACCTGGTGCAGATTCCGTCCCCAACGCATTTCCCGACATACTTTCCGGATTATTTCCGCGTACGATCATGGAACTCGTCCCGTAAACGTCTTCCGTTTCATCATAAACCGGTATCCGCTGTAAAGGAACATTACTCCGCGTGTTTTCAGCCTCACTCTCATAATTCCCAGCAGAATTCTGCGAGTTATCCGCATAACCCCGCATATTTTCAGCATAAGTCTGAGTATTCTGCGAATTATCAGCGTAACCCTGCGTATTTCCTTCCGACGCGTTATACCGTACCTGATACGGTCGCGGTAACGACGTATCACACACCGTGACCGACTCTTTTTCATACTGCGGGTCATCATTCGAGACACACGCACGCCCATCCAAGTATAAATCCGCCTCCGTCTCCGGGAACTCGTAAGAACGGTAACATTTTCCAGTTTCCCGGTCCACAATTTCCAGACACCAGAACTTCTCCATTTCCGGCATCTC
>JAUNAI010000059.1:0-4161 GCA_030527705.1 Planctomycetia bacterium
CGGCGCCATCGTCGCACTCGACCACTCCTATTTCGTCGCCGACCCCGTCGAAGTTTTGTTGACGAATGAAAAAGCAAATTCTGGCGCAGCTGAACCGCTCGTTAATTGGCAGTCTGGCGATGCTGAAGGCTCTTTTAATGGTGATGATGAGGGAAGTGTTAAAATTCAAACTCCGAGTGAGGATCATGATTATGATTCAATGCTCACGGCTGGTTGGGGTGATTATGAAATCCAGTAATTTTCATCTAATCCTACATCCCACTAACTTAAACGAGCCATTTGAGTGTGTGGAAGCATAGTTGTATACGTGTTACCTCCTTGTTCTAGGAGGTAACACTGTACATGAAGTATGGCGTAGTAAGTATCTTATTTGGAGACTAACACGTCGCACTTCATTTTTATATATGTGGAAGCATCGTCGGGGAAGTGTTTTCGCTGTTTTTTTGAGGTTCCCCAAACGGCACAAAATTACTAACTGTCGGGTAACTGGGAGTTAGTTAATGGTGTGTACGGTTCATTGGAAGATGAAGCGTCTTGCATTATCTTTTCCATCTTTTAAGAGAGGAAAGTGGATACCTTTTTGGTTAGATATCTTATTTTTTTGCTATGATAGCGACACAAGACATGTAGTCTTTCCATAATCCCTAAACTTTTTTGCAAGGATAATATTATGCAAAAGAAATACAATAAAACATGGTCTCTGCGTATGGAAGCGTTGGAATGCCGTCAGATGCTCAGTGTTATGGGTGCCGGTACAGACGATACCGCAACGGATTATGCACAGGAAATGGTTGCGTCCTATGCTACTGGTGACGACCTCGATTCCGCTACTATGTCACTGATGAGCCTGGCCGCAGAAGAAGGCGAAACCGCAACGTTTGACAAATGGGACGGTTCGGCGGATACTTCGTGGTGGGACACGAAAGCAGAAGGACAGACCAAATTCACCCTCACCACTGCTGAACAACTCGCAGGCCTTGCACAATTGGTGAATAATGGAATTGCGTTTAACTACGGTAATACTACGATTGATTTCCATGATTACTCAATTACGCTTGCCACAGATATTGACCTCGCTGGTCACGAATGGACGCCAATTGGAGAATTAGGCGATGGTAAATATGGTGACGGCGGTAGTTATGTGCATTCGTTCCGTGGTACATTTAATGGTGATGGACATACTATTGATAATCTGACAATTACCGACAAGTTCAAGAACGGTTCCGGTCTCTTTGGCCATATCGAAGATGCGAATATTGGTAATTTCAAGATGACCAATGTAAACATCACTGGTGAACGATATGTCGCAGCTGTGGCTGCAAAAGTGATTTTCGATCATTCCAATGATAGCTCTATCCACGATGTTACCGTTGAAGGGATGAATATTACGGGTCGTTGGTACACGGCAGGTATTGTTGGTTATTGCGACGGTGACCTTGACCTTACGAACTGTAAAGTTATCGGTACTGAAAACGCAAATACCATTGAAGGTGTTCGGTATGACGCAGATTATGATGGTGTCTATGAAGGCACCTCCTCTCCCGATTATAATCCGTGGACGGAAGGCAATCCTGGTGAACATGGTGGCGCACATATCGGCGGTATTGGTGCTTACCTTGTAAATGACATTACCATTACCGGTTGCACGGTGAAAGATGTAAATATCACTGGTGCTAAACGTGTTGGTGGTATAAGTGGTTCTCTTAATGAATATAAGAACGATAATATATTCAATCACACTAACAACCAAGTAATCAATGTCAATATCCTTGCCAAAGGAGATCATGAGACAGAAAACAGTGAGGATGAAAATAATACCTATTATGTTGGCGCCATGTTCGGTGCGGATGGGAATGCGTATGACTTCAGTAATACAAACAACGTATTCCAGAATGTGACAGTCTCTATTTCCGATAAAGATGGTTCCAACGTTCGTGAAATCGCCACTTCTATGGTCGGTAACGTCAGTGGTGTTGAAGACCTGAACGCGCCGGTTGCGCAGATTGTGGACGCGGATGGCAAGTATGCCAGTTTCTCCAGTCTGGATAAAGCAGCGGTGTATTATGACGCTCTGAATGGTAAAGCGGTTACGCTTCTTGCTGACTTGGATCTGGGTGATGTGACCGTTGCAGATGGCGTGAGCATTAATACCGGTAATTATAACCTCACCGCGACGCTCGTTTCGGAAACGCTTGTGAACATCACGTTCAATGGCGTGACGTACACCACGGATAAACTGGTGATTGTCGATAATACCGTCATGATTGGTACACTCGAAACGCCGTCAATCGTGGAAAAAGATGGTGTCTATTCCATCGTGGATAATAACACGAACTGCACGTACGTGGCGAAAGTCGGAACCAGTCTGTCGAATATGACCGAAGTTGCGGTAAATGCTGATAAAACGATCGACCTGTCCGCTTATGCTGGCAAGAAGGTTTACGTTCAGGTAACCGCGTCGAAGGATGCCTACTTCGATTCCGAAACGTACCGCACGACGCTGACGATTGCGGCTGAAGAGGTAAAAGAACTTGGCACACCGACGATTACGGTGGCTGACACAGGTCTAGGTACGATTACTTTGGCAGACGCTCCGGCGAATGTAGTGTACGTTCTGAAAGTTGGCACGAGCCTTTCGAACATGACTGAAGTAACTGTAACAGATAATACGGCAGATTTGTCCGCTTATGCTGGCAAGAAGGTTTACATTCAGTTGAGTGCGACGGCTGAAGGTTATGCGGATTCTGAAACGTATCGTACGACGCTGACGATTGCGGCGAAAGAAGAAGCACCTCTGGATAAACCGGCCGCGACCGTTGATGACGGTGTGATTACGGTTACCAAAGTCGAAGGTGTGACGTACGAAGTGAAAGTCGGCACGAGCCTGTCGAACATGAAAGCGATTGAGGCGAATAATGGCAGTTATGACCTAAAAGTCGATTATGCCGGCAAGAAGGTTTACGTTCAGATTATCGCCACTCGTACTTCCGATGCAGCTTCCGAAACGACCCGCATGACGATTACCGTTCCGGCTGCGGAAGTGGTACCGGTGACGTCGTTAGTCAAACCGGTAATGACGATTAGCACTAAAGCACTGACGATTGCGGGTCTTGCGGAACTGGTGGACGCTGATGGCAAACTTGAAGTGAAACTCGGTACGAGTCTTTCGAAGATGAAGACCGTTGAGATTGAGGCTAGCATTTTCAAGGATTGCAAGAACGAAGACGGAACTTACGATGCAACGAAAGTTTACACTGCGTTCGTGGATGCTGTAAGTAGCACGATTACGGTCACCGGTAAACGTCTCTACGTTAAAGCGACTGCGATTAGCGGCGACGTTGAATCCGACATGTACAGTGGTCGTCTGACGTTCTAATTTTCGATGATTGAGAATTCATAACCTAAAAAGTCCCCCATCTCGGAGTGATTCGGGCTGGGGGAACTTTTCTGAGAAAGAAATAAAAATTGGAGTTATTGTGCATTTTCACGATTCTGTATTCGCCAATCTTCCGGTTTTTTCGGATTCTTCTGTGACCACAGGCCAACACAATTTCTCCGTGCCTCAGCTTCGGCATTTATCAATTTTTGCTCGTGGTTGTACCGTGTATAATGCCAAACCATTCCGCGCTTCAACATGACTTCTTCCACATCGAACCATGTTCCTGACGCCGGGTCTTTACACCAGATTCGACCCACGATTCGCCCGAATTTATCCGTTTTGTCCACTTCTACCCGGACCGTCTTACGGTAAACCAGCTCGTTATATGTTGCTCGTGCCTGTTGCCCGAACTCCTGATTTAGCTCTGGAGCGTCTACCGCCTGGCACCGAATACGGTAGGTTTCACCATTTTGCACACGGAGATTCAGTGTGTCTCCGTCCGCCACACGCGTGACGACTCCGGTGAGCGTTGTCGGCGTCGGCGTGTGGCGATGCTTGTTTCGTGAGCTGTTATGATTTTTATTTTGTTTTGATTTTTCCCGTGTCTGGTGCTCCTGCGAAGATTGTTTCGCCAGTTCTTCCAGTAGTTTCAGAGTAGCCTCTGGATCTGAACACCCGTTTCCAGTCAGGAAAATCCCAGCCACCCCCAGTACTAATACTACCCAAAATCCACGTGTAAATATCTTCATCAGTTACTCCAGAAAGTCTCAGAAATCAGGAAA
>JAUNAI010000059.1:4171-17334 GCA_030527705.1 Planctomycetia bacterium
ATTACACCATAAATTACTCCATAAAAAAAACGGACACCACGCTCGGCATCCGATTCTTATATGTGGTCGGTGGGACTCGAACCCACGACAACTAGAACCACAATCTAGTGCTCTGGCCAACTGAACTACGACCACCATCTATATACTTGATGAAAAATGAAACGAAAGCTAAACCACTCCCCATCAAGTAATCAGCATTTTAACAGAAAATTACCTTTTGTCAATGGGGGTGAGACGGAATTTTATCCATTTTTCCGATTTTCAGTCAAAATTTTTCTCGTTTCGGTCACGAACTGCGCGAATTCGCCCGACCGCACGTCCATTTCGAGCGCGTCGATGGAGTCGTAAAGCCGATGACTGAGGAATTTAACTGCCCAATTCGTCTGTAACGGGGTGACGGTAACGACGACCGCGCCGTTTTGGTTTCCTTCCCACATTTCAATCGCGGTCCCCATCGAGGCTTCCGGCACGAACGCGAGAATGACATCCATTTCGCGACAGAGGTAATTATGGCCGAGAAAGACGCGTTTTCCGACTTCATCCGTATAATTTACCGAGTTCTGATGATTCGCGAACGGGTCATAAACCTCTGCGTCGGGGATACAGCATTCCAGTAACTCTTTTAACCGCGTACGATATTCCTGCGAGTGTAATTTCATTTCGATAAACGACCCTTGCATGATTCCCGCCAAAAAGATACGCATTTTTACCTCCTGAAAGCATGAGCATTTATATTAAAAGTACGAGCATGAATATTATCATTCATATTATAGGGTATAATGAGCACTCATAATGGTCCTATTTTACCGTAAAATGCGGAAGGTGTCAAGGTGGAAGTGGAGAAATTTTCAGGAGTTTTATCCCGGAATTGGACTTGCGTAAATCGCGGATTTTGTGTATTCTCTAATTTATGTTTTTATAATAATTTAACCTGAACGGATAAAAAGAACGTAAATTGAAGATAAAAGATAGAAGATTATGGACGATTCCTCGATTTTGATTGAAGCGGAGGGGCTGTCGAAGTATTACGGTCCGTTTACCGCCATCGAAAATGTTTCTTTTCAGATTCGACGTGGGGAAGTGACTGCTTTTCTCGGTCCGAACGGCGCGGGAAAGAGTACCACGATGAAAATCCTCACCGGTTTCCTCGCTCCGAGTGCCGGGACGGCAAGAATCGCGGGGTTTAACATGAGTACGGACCGCATCGCCGGAGCGCGTCATCTCGGTTATTTGCCGGAAAATGGACCGTTGTACCCGGACATGACACCGAAAAGTCTGCTGGAGTTTTTCGCCTCCGCGCGGGGAATGACGCCGAAAAGCCGAAAAGCGCGTATGGAGTGGGTGATTGAGATGTGTAACCTGAGTTCCGTACTGGGAAAACCGATTGGAAAGCTCTCACGCGGTTTCCGTCAGCGCGTCGGCATGGCGCAGGTGTTGCTCCACGACCCGGACGTGCTGATTCTCGATGAACCGACTTCCGGCTTGGACCCGATACAGATTCAAGAGGTGCGCAAGACGATTCGTGCGCTCGGCGAGACGAAAACGATTCTGCTTTCGACGCACATTCTGCAGGAAGTGGAAGCGATGGCGAGCCGGATTCTGTTCATTTCCGACGGGCGGCTGAAATACGATGGTTCCGTCCCCGGTTTTCTGGAGGGAAATCAGACGCTGGAGGGGCATTTTTGCGAGTTGGGAAAAAGTTAAAAACTAAAAAACAAAAACACATAAGAAGCAAGCAATCGAAGATTGCGATTAAAAGTTTTTTTGGAAGAGGGTCTGGGAGAAACCTATTTTGCAAAAATGGTTTCTCCCACGGGTGTTACGACATTCCGGGTAGCAAGTTCCTCCCGACAGGGTGGAAACTTGCGTAAAGTGTTTAGAAACAGAACCTATAAACATTCGTGAAGAGGGGAACATTTTTGCAAAATTGTTCCCCCTCCCACTCCCCTTCAAAAAACCTCTTAATATTTATATTTTTTAATCTTAAGGACACATACCACACAAGGAGAAAATCATGACTGAAACCGAGAAATCCTCGAAACTCGCGCTTCTGGACCGGATTTCGACGTGTGGCATGGTGGCGACGCTCGTTGTGTTTACGTTACTTTATGTGCTTCACGGATCAGGACTCATGGAGAACTTATTCGTGGAAGTCGCGATTTTCTGTGGCTTGGGCGCGTCTCTGATTTGGGGGCTTTCAGCGCAGTGTCTTTTTTTCTGCGCGCTTTTTCGACGACGGTGGGAAATGGTGGCGTGGGCGGCGACGCAAATATTGATTTTTGTATTTGGTATGTCGTTATTCTTCCCGATAAATACAGCTCCACAAGCGTCGATGAGGATGGAAAATAATAACTACATAAAACAATTAAACTTCGCGTTGCGCAATTATGCCGAGGCGCATGACGGACAGCTTCCGCCACACCGAATCGGGACGGAGCCGGACGAAAACGGGATTTATCCGCATTCGTGGCGCGTGTATATTTTGCCATTTGTCGAGGAAGATGGGCTTTTCAAGAAAATTCGGTTAAACGAGCCGTGGGACAGCAAGTGGAATCGTCAGTTTCACGAGAAAATGCCGAGCTTTTTCAAAAATCCGTTTTGTCGCGGTTCATTATCGAAATCGGAGACAACGTACGGCGTGTTGATTGGCGACGGAATGGCGTTTCCAGAAAATGGCGACGGGCGGAAAATTACGGAATTGCGTCCCGATTTAGCGTGGATTGCGGAAACGACACCGGGATGCTGGATGGACCCGAATCACGATGTGCGAGAAATTCGGAAATATGCGGAAAGCGAAATTCAATATTTTGGCTGTGTTGATACGGAAATTCGATTCACGTCTAAACCGGTCACGCCGGAAAAACTGAAAACGATAGTGTGGGAAGAGTAACCGTTTAAAATAGAAGAGGGGACATTCCTGTCCCCTGTAGCATGTGTTTTTTCAGAGGACAAGAATATCCCCTCCCCTGTTTCTCTCATGAATTACGGTTTCCGCACAGACACTTTTTTGCGTCCCAGCACGCTCAGTCCGACGCACCCAAGAACGAGTAATGCCCACGTGGAGGGTTTCCGGAACTTGATCGAAATCAATCATCTGAATGTTATCCACACCGACCCAGCCCCAGCCACCGTTAAGACCATCGTGTAACTGAAGATAAGCGTTCATTCCTTCCCACTCGGAAATGTCCCAGAATGCGTACTCAAAATCGTTGCTGGACGCGCTTCTTTGAGCCGTCAGAACGTTTATGAAATCTTCGGTATCGTCTGTCTGCACCCAGAGCTGGAGACCATAATCACCAGTACCGTGACCACCGTTAATCATGAACTCCATAATATCACCGGTCAGCTTAAACTCTTCACTGCGCAGGTCGCCGGTCGGAGCGTCCCACCCTCCCGCACTGCTCGTCGAGGTGATGTAATTATCACCAATATAATAATGACACGTTCCCGGACTGCCGAACTGGAAGTTGGAAACGGTATCCAGTCGGTTTCCGTCCGCGTCAACTTCATACCAACCTTCCCAGTCTCCAGCCGTGTCGAAATTGAAAGTTTTCGTCGAGACGACCGCTTTTTCACATTCCCAGAATTTACCGGTTCCCAGTGGGATATTAATGTCGTCAACCGCAGTCATTCCCCAACTAGCCGCCACGAAGTCGATAATCGCCAGAGAAACCGAGTGTCCCTTTAGCCCAGCCAGAGAAATCGTTTTGGTATTTGCCACATCACCTGTATTCGTATCGGAACAACGGTACGTGTCGAGCAAAAATTTACCTTCTGTGTGGTCATAAAGCACGAGTCCGGCTTTGCCTCGAAGTGCGGAAATATTCGTTCCGCCAACATCTTCCGGTGCTGGAGCCTCGAAATGACCACCGACCACTTTTGCTGTAATCTCTTTCGTGTCGTCAAGAACCGTAAACGCACTACCCCAGAGGATACCCATACAGTTGTCTGCGTTGCCATTAAGCTCCTGATTTCCCGTCGCTGTATACGTTATTATCCCTTTTCCGTCAAGAACACCGTAACCGACATTGGAAAACATGGTATTCGAGCAACCGTTGACCCAGCCGAGGTCAGGTATGTTTGTCGTTGCCCACTTTTCAGAATCGTTAAACGTGTAACTTGAGCCACCCAAATTGAGAGCCTCCTGACGGATTTGAGCCGCTGACTGCGCGACGTCGGAAATCTTGAACTCAGCCATTCCGCCACGGTAACTGTTACCAAGTGCGTTCCAGAATCCCGGCTTAATTGTGCCACTAGTGCCAGTGTTAAGCGCGACATCTGCAGAACCGGTCAGGTCGCCGTTATAATAAATGCGTACGGTTTTGCCGTCGTATGTTTGCGAGACAAGTCCCCAATTACTTTTCGTTGAGACAGGCGCGTATGTGTTGAAATCACCGCCCCACAACTGTGCCTGCAGAACGTTGTCACCATTGACTTTAATTGTGAAATCCTGATAATCGGTCGGATTGCCAACGCTCCAGAGACTTTGATTCCCGGTTTCGTCCGACTTGATAATCGCACTGACCGTTTTCGGAGCCGCGCCAGAGATGCCGAGCGAGCCAGTTGTTGTGGTTGTATCGACGTAATTCGTGCCGTCAAACTTAATCGCTTTAATTTCTGTTCCGTTTACGTCAAAAATCCCGGTCGAAACGTACGTCGGCTGGTCCCCCTCCGCGTCCGAAAAAGCTAGTCCGGTAACATTGAACGTTCCCAGATTCTTAATCTCACCGTCGTTAAACGAAATATGTACCAACGGAGAATTGCCGTCGGCGGCAAAAACGGAAAGTTTCACCCCTGAAATCGCAACGGCAAGAAACAACATAGTATATAAATAACGTCTCATAACGGTTCCTTTTTTATCAAAAAACCAAGTAAGAATAAAAGTTTACAGATACATTGTACGCCGTTCGTGTAACTTGTCAATGAAAAAATAGGGAATTTCCAAAAAATTGTGAAAAATTTTACCGATTTTAGCGATTCTGTATCCGACACCCTGTAAAATTCTATTGACGAAATTTCCAAACATGGTACAATGAAGAAATAAAGTCGGTCAAAATTGAATAATTGGGAGGTGACGTGTCTCGTGTCGCAGAAGTGGCAAAAATATAAATTTTAGCCTAAAAGGTATCCAAATATCACCAATTTTAGCTTAAAATCAGCATTTAAGGTACATCATAGCGATGCGAGACGCGTCGCCTCCCAGAATCCCATTCATTCACCGTTTACCCAAGGAGAAAATCATGTCGGAAACGAAAATCCCTGCGGAACTCGTGGTTTTGAATCGGATTTCGACATGGAGCCTGATTACGGTATTCGTCCTACTTTTGGCGGTGATTTTAGCGTCGCAGATTCTGCCGGAAGCCATTCATACGCCGATTGGATTCAGTTTCATTGGCGTTTACTTGATTTTCGTTTTTTCGACGACTTTCCTTTTTGTTGGCTCGCTTTTTCGGCGACAGTGGAAGATGTTCGCGTGGGCGACGGTGAAAATGGTCGGCGTCGTCGCGCTGACGATAATGTTCATCATACCGTCACGCGCTTCGGTAGACATGGCGCTTGCGATAAATAACAGGAATAACATAAAGATATTAAGCCTTGCGTTGCTCAATTACGCCGCCGCGCATGACGGACAGCTTCCGCCACATAAAACGGGTGCGGAACCGGACGAAAACGGGATTTATCCGCATTCGTGGCGCGTGTATATTTTGCCATTTGTCGAGGAAGATGGGCTTTTCAAGAAAATTCGGTTAAACGAGCCGTGGGACAGCGAGTGGAATCGTCAGTTTCACGAGAAAATGCCGACTGTTTTCAAAAATCCGGTGTGTCGTGAATGGTTATCGGATTCCGACACGACGTACGGCGTTTTGACGGGTGCTGAAATGGCGTTTCCAGAAAACGGCGACGGGCGGAAAATTACGGAATTGCGTCCCGATTTAGCCTTAATTACGGAAACCGCGCCGGGTTGCTGGATGGACCCGAATCACGACGTGCGGGAAATTCGGTCGTACGGGAAATATGAAGAGAAAGTTTTCGGCTACGTCGATGGTTCCGTTCATCAGAGTAAGAAACCCATAACGCGAGAAGATGTGAAAACGATGGTGTGGGAAGAGTAACTGGGGACGCGGGCGTCTCACCCACACGGAAGTGGAATGATATTTTATGTGAGCGAGACGCTCGCGTTTCCAGAGCTAAACGCCAACGCCGAGTTTTACCCTGTCGGGAGAAATCGGCTACCCGTTGAGAATTTACGGTGGTGAGGTGGGAAACATATTGAAAATTGTTTCCCCCTCACACTCCCCCTTTCAAAAACTTTTTAATAGCGACTCCGTTGCAGATATTTAATATGAATTATTATGCCATTCGGGCGATTTTCGCTCGCAACTTTTTCAGTTATTTCGCGAATCCGACGGGGTACGTCTTTCTGTGCGTCTTCGTTCTGTTAAGTACGATCGCCGCGTTCTGGAGCAACGCTTTTTTCGTGAATAATTTGGCGAATCTCGACCAACTCACGCCGTTTTTTCCGTTTATCATGCTCGTTTTTGCGCCTGCGATTACGATGAATATCTGGGCGGAAGAGCGTCGGCAGGGAACGGACGAGTTGTTGCTCACGCTCCCGGCGAATGACCGCGACGTCGTCATGGGAAAGTATCTCGCGTGTCTGGCGATTTACTCCTGCTCGCTGTTTTTCTCGGCTATCTGTAATTTTATCGTCCTTCGGTCGCTCGGAATGCCCGACGCGGGGCTGTTTCTGTCCACGTACGTCGGCTTCTGGTTCGTCGGCGTGGCGATGCTCGCTATCGGAATGACCGCGTCGTTCCTCACCAGTCATACCACCATCAGCTACATTTGGGGAGTGTTGCTCAACGCGCCGTTCGTCTTCTCAGCTTGTGCGGAAGTTATTCTGCCTCACGGAGCCGCCACCGGAATGCAGTTTTGGAGTTTTGAAGCCCGATACGCGCCGTTTTGTAAGGGGGAATTATCGTTCGCGTCCGCGTTTTATTTTGTGGCTGTCGCGGTCGTGATGCTCTATATTTGCATGATTCTCATCGGTCGCCGACACTGGTTTTGCGGTCTGTCGGGCTGGAAACGGACGCTCCACTACACCCTCCGCGCCCTCTTCTTGATTGTGACGGTTTTATCGCTCACGGTTATTCTGAATCGGTACGACTTTCAGAAAGATTGCACGGCAGAACAGTTAAACTCGCTCTGTCCTGAAACGATTCAGCTCTTGCGTGAGTTCAAGCCGGAACACCCGGTTGAGATTCACGCGTATCTCAGCCCGAATATTCCGGGAGAATTCGCGCAGGTGAAACGGAATCTGGAATCGACGCTCCGGCAGTTCGAGACGTGGGCAGGAGATAAAATTCACGTCCATTATCACACGCTGGACCGATTCACGGATGAAGCGCTCGCAGCGGAGAAAAATTTCGGAATTGAACCGCAAGAAGTAAACGTGTTGGTGCGTGGAAATCAGGAAAAAGTAAATGTTTACCTTGGCGTCGCCATGACGTGCGGACTGAATCAGGAAGTGATACCGTTCTTAAGTCGTGGATTACCGGCGGAATACGAGATGATTCGTTCGCTGTTGATGGTCTCCACCCACCAACGGAAACGGCTTGGTGTGCTCCAGACGGACGCGAATCTGCTCGGAATTTTTGACGGAATGTCGATGATCGGAATTGACCGCGCGACGATCGACAGTTCCATCAGCCCGATTATTGCGGAGTTGCGGAAATCGTATGAAATCGTGTCGCTGAATCCGTCGTATCCGATTGACCCGAAAGCCGTGGACGTGATTTTGGCGGTGCAGCCATCGACACTGGAACCGTACCAGATGGAGAATTTTCTGAAAGTTCTGGAAGCTGGCGTTCCGACCGCGATTTTCGAGGACCCGCTCCCACTGTGCAGTCAGGTGACGCCGACGTGCGAACAACGGCGACTTTCGCGAAACCCGCTCGATTCCATGTCGATGATGGCGGGAAATTTGCCGAAAGCGGACCCGCACACGCTCTGGACGCTGTTGGGCGTGCGATTTTTCGACCAGGAAATTGTTGCGCAGAATTATCGTCCGATACCGCGTTTTTCACGGACACCGAATCCGTTTTTGTTCATCGACGTGAATCCGCTGAATACGAAACCGTTCGCGGAAAAGAACCCCGCCACGAATGGTTTGCGTCGGCTGGTGTTACTCTATGCGGGTCACATCACGCCGCTCCCGCAGAAAAAGGACGTGTCGGTCACGCCGCTGGTCTGCGCGTCGTCGTACTCCGGGATTATCGCGTATAAGAATCTGTTTAAGAACCCGGAATTAGGCTTCTTGCCGCAGAATCTGAAAACGGAGACGGATTTCGATGTGACTTCCCTGCCGTATATCGTGTCGGCAGAAATTCGGAGCATGCGCCCGGACAAGAAGGGGCTAAATGTCATTCTGACGGCGGACTCCGACCTCTTTTTCGACGGTTTCGTGGAAATGCGCTCCGCTGGCGCGATGGGGACGGATTACGATTTCGATAACGTGAATTTCGTGCTGAATATTATGGAGCGTCTGGGTGGCGAAGACCGATTCTACGCGATTCGAAAACACCAGCCGATACACCGGAAATTGGCGACGATTGAGCGTTATAGGAATCATTTCCAGTCGGAATTTGACGAGCAAGAAAAAGCGTTAATGGGACAGATTCAGGACCGACAGAAGGAGCTGGAAAAGTCGCTCAACGCGCGGGTAACGAAACTCAATGAGCAGATTCAGTCGGGCGAGATTTCGCGTGCCGAAGCGGAAGAAACACGGGAATGGTTGCTGAGCGCCGGGCATCAGGAAATGCAGAAAACCATTTCGCGCTTGACGATGAATATTCAGAAGGAAGTGGACCGACTGGAGAAGGATTACCAGACGAAAATCGTGCAGATTCAGAATGAACGGCGATTTTTGGCAGTTGTATTGCCGCCGATTTTACCGTTATTGATAGCGTTTATTGTTTTCCTCTATCGAAAACGCCAAGAGCGTCTCGGCATTTCCGCGCAACGCCGACGCCGGTAAAATGTATATTGACGGAATTTGAGGTTTTTCCGCAACATTTGGATTTCCATAGTGTCCATGAAATTCGAGACATCCGTCACTCGGACGTATGTTTTTTGAATGGTTTGGAAGTTAAATGAAATTTCAGATGTGGAATGTTTGTAGCGACTGAATTTGTCATTGTTGATGGCAACGAGTAAAGAGGACTTTATGCAAAAATTTGAAAATGAGTGCAATTAGTAGCCCCCCCCTCCGCAACCTTGCGGAACAGCGTCGGAAAACCAAGCGCGATTTATGTTTGCACTTGTCCGTTACTAACTGGGAGTATAGGTAACTCGTCCGTATCGACGTAGAAAAGAAATTTCATGCAAGGTCTATCTACGATCCCAGCGATTTTGTGTTTATCTAAGAAACAAAAATTCCCCATTCCAGAAGGCTCTTGCTGGAATGGGGAATTCTTTTTTAGTTAATTATGACATATAAACAGAAAATTACTGACCGACTTTTTCATTTTCGGCAGCTTCACCATTAAGACCGACCGTATCAGTCTGAACTGTCGTAGTACCAGCAACGTCGGTAAATTTTGAACCTTCAGCGTCACCAGAGATACGGTCCGTAACACTTACGATAACCGAAGTTTCCTTTAAAACCACTTCGAGCGGGTCAGCAATAACATAGCTGTTATCCAGAGCCATGATTGCGCCAGCGGTTTCTGCTGTTTCAATAATGAGCGCGTCACGGATGATAGCAACGCCACCGACGATACCGATGACTAACAGAGTAATAAGAAGAATCCATTCAAAGGTCAGGACGCCAGATTCATCTTTCATAATACGATTCAACATTTTAATGCTCCTTTGATGTTTTTTATGATATTGTTTATGCTCTTGACTCAAAAAGACTCGTTTTGAATAGTTTATTTAAACAATAAACTAGTTTTTCTTAAGTTCCTCAGTTACCTTATCTAAGCTGGTTGAAGATTTGGATTCTGCGGAAACCGTAACTACGGTCTCTTTATCCATATAGGAAGAGCCTTCTGCATCACCAGAAATATTAGAGGCACCATTAAGGGGAGTAATGACAGCTTGGTTATTTTCGTCAAATGTAACTTGCCATTCTGTAACTCCCTGTAAAATCTTCGCCTCAAGTGGGTCGGCGATGACATAGGAGTGGTCGAGTGCGACGATGGCGCCGGCGGTTTCGCCAGCTTCGATGATCAGAGCGTCGCGGATGACGGCGATACCACCGACGATACCGATGACGAGCAGAGTGATGAGAAGAATCCATTCGAACGTCAGGACGCCGGATTCATCTTTCATGATACGATTCAGCATAATAATACTCCTTTTTTTATTTAGCGCCTTTCACAGCGCCAGGTGAAAGAAAACCAACAACCCCCATGGGGAGTTGATTTTGCTCGGTCATGTGTTCTATTTTGCCTTATTTGTGTATTTTGAGGTTGGTGAAATGTCCAGTTTAGTAGCCAGGTAATGCCGTGTAGAAGTAGAGTTCATCTCGTGCTTTACGGAATATAAAAGACTTGATAATGTAACCAGTTTGGTAGCCAGCTCGAGCAAAAAAGAAAAGAATAAATTTGGATTTTTTGTGTATGATGTTTCATAAATGAAGGAGGCTACGATTATTATGGGTGGTTTTTTATATACATCGATACAGATTTTTTGAAATTTTAAAATATTTTTTGATAACGCCTTTTGAATAGGGTGTTTTTACAAAAAATATTCGCCCCCCCTTGTCAAAATGATGAAAAAAACGTAGAATAATAAGAAAACTTTCTTGGTTTGGTTTTGCCGAGAACCTTTTATACCTGATACACTATGAAATCCAGCTTCGCCGTTGTTTTGTGTTATTGGAATGACTAGTGGCAGGACCACCTTTCCTCCGATTTTAATGTGGGATTGGTATAACATGCAAAAAAGAGGGACCATGACACGAAAATACATCAATGAATTAAAAGAACAGGAATCCATCAGCGAAGTGTTCCGTGTTACGAATAAGCAGTTACGGCCGAATCGTGCTGGGTCACTGTACCTTCAGATGGATCTTTCCGACAAAACAGGCGTTATTACCGCGCGTCTGTGGAATGCGTCGGAGAATATCTATAACCTTTTCGAAAATGGCGACTACATTCATGTTGAAGGTAAAGCACAGGTTTTTCAGGGCGCGATGCAACTTATTGCGAAACGCTTTTACCGTGTGAATACTTCCGAAGTTGATGAAGCGGAATTCATTCAGACGACGGGATTATGCGTGGAAAAGTTGTTGGAAACGATGGATGCTCTCCTTGCGACGCTGGAACGACCGGCGTTACAGAAGCTCGCGCAGTGTTATCGTGAGGATGTTGATTTTATGGAAAAATTCCAGCTTCTTCCCGCGGGAATTAAGCATCATCACGCATATCGTGGCGGACTTTTGGAACATGTTGTCACGATGATGACGTTGGCGCAGAAAATTGGCGAGTCGTATGAGTATCTTGATTCCGAAATCCTCCTTTTTGGCACTTTTCTTCACGATACAGGAAAAACGGTGGAATTGGAATGTGATCCGGAATTTGCGTATACGGATGCAGGTCAGCTTCTGGGACATATTCATCTTGGAGTGTCCATGCTGGAAGAGAAGATTCGGGAGTATGAGAGGCGGTTCGGTGAGAAATTCCCCAACTCGTTGGCGATGACGCTGAAACATATGATTGCAAGTCACCATGGAGAGTATGAATTTGGTAGCCCGAAACTTCCGATGACGGTGGAGGCGATGGCGTTACACTGTATTGATCTACTTGACTCGAAATTGGCGGCTTTCCACCAGCTTCTGAAAGAGGATCTGAATACAGCCAGTCCGTGGACCGTTTTTAATCCGGGACTCCAACGGAAATTGTTTAAGGGACTACCGGAAGAAGAAAAGTAAAGGAAGAAAAAATGAAGAGAAATAATGGATTTTTCTTCATATAAAAAAGAAATTTACTAGGGAGTGTTTACATTTATAAACGTTTCCTCACTAAAATCTCTAGAGATTTCTGGTTAAATTGAAGATATTAAGTTAATTTTGTGTAAACACAGCCTAAAACAGCCTCCTTTTTAGGGGGCTATTTTCTTTTCTTGTGAAGTGGAGGGGTGTTTATAACGTTTTTTCTTGAAATTTGCAATTTTCTGAAGCGAAAATTTACTTAAACAGAAAATAGAAATAATATCGTTTGGGTTATCAATCAAATTTTCTTTGGGAGAAATCACATGTGTAAAAAAAATTACCATTTTCGGGTCTCTGTTGCGAATAAACGTCCACAATTTTCGGGTTTTCTCGACCGGAGAACCATGGAGAAAACTCGTGAGAAAATAAAAATGCTGATTCAGTGCCGAAAAACAGGAGCACTTACGGAAGAAATCTCTGTATGGCTGTTCGAAATCCAGAAAACGTCACCGTCTGTTTACGACAGATTGGCGGATTTGGGTTTATGTGAAATACGGAAATCCAAAAAAACGATAGCGGATATTTTGAGTGTTTTCCGAAAAACACGGATTAAGTCGGCAAGGACCACGAAAGCAAATTTCGAGCATGTAGCGAGGAACATTCTTGAATATTTTAAATCGAATGCGGATTTAACGACAATTACACCAGAAAATGCGACGGCGTTCGAGTATTGGTTACGAACGGCGCCGCTGAATAAACGAGGAAAATATCCTGTGCCATACGCAATTGCGAATGTGAACCGTAGGATTAAGTATGCAAAACAGATATTCGAATACGCAGTAGTGCTCGGATGGCTGGAAAAAAATCCCTTTTCAGTTCTGAAAGGAGGGAAATCGGTAAATCCAGAAAAAACATGTTATATTCCACCAGAAGCGGTATATCGTGCGATTCAGCTTGTGCCACTTCGGTGGGCAACGGTAATTGCACTGGGACGATTTGGTGGATTACGCGGACCGTCGGAGATGCACGCTCTAAAATGGAAAGACATCTGCTGGGGTGATAAAAAAAATCCAGCTTACATCGGAATTCATTGTAAAAAAACAAAAAATCATGGAAAAATGTATCGGTTGGTCCCACTTTATCCGATTGTGCGTGATTTATTGGAACAACTTTTTGAGGAAGCAAAAAATAAAAAAGAAAATAATACGATAGAAAAAGAAAATAA
>JAUNAI010000060.1 GCA_030527705.1 Planctomycetia bacterium
TTGTAAAAAATTTTAAAAAAATTTGCCAGAAATGGAAAAATTTTTGAAAAAAAGACGTGATAACCCTTGAAATATATGTAAAATCTGGTATAATGCGATTTCTTATGGTATAATTGGAACTTTTTAATAGGAAGAAGATTATGAAAGTCCGTGCCAGTGTGAAACGTATCTGCGAAGATTGCAAGGTGATTCGTCGCCAGGGCGTCGTTCGCGTGATTTGTAAGAACCCGCGTCATAAGCAGCGTCAGGGTTAAGTTTTTGTATTTTGATGTGAAAGCGTCAAAGAGAATTGTATTAGATTCATTAGGAGGGCTTCATGCCTCGTTTGTTAGGTGTTGATATTCCGAACGATCGCCCTGCAGCGTATTCGTTGACGTATCTTTACGGAATTGGCTTGAAAACCGCGTTGGATTTGTGCCGTACGGTTGGTGTTGACCCGACCATTAAGGCTCGCGAAATGACCGAAAAGCAGGTTGCCGAACTGGCAGCGTTGCTTGATAGTGACGATTTCGTCGTTGAAGGTCACCTTCGTCGTACCGTGGCGCAGAATATCGCGCGTCTGAAGGAAATCGCGTGCTATCGCGGTCTCCGTCATCGTCGTGGTCTCCCGGTTCGCGGTCAGCGTACGAAGACCAATGCGCGTACCCGTAAAGGTCCGGCTAAAACGGTTGCTGGTAAAAAAGGTGTTAAGGACATTCGCTAAGAGTAGTGTCCGATCGTGTCGAGATCAGGTTCGGATGGTCCGAAGCCTGGTGTAGCGTATTACAGAATCATCTCAGTTCCGCCCGCTTTTCCTGAATTGAACATCGAAATTCATCGGGCGACTGAAACAAGTTAGGAGTGTCCCAAGTGGCGAAGGCAAAAAAGAGGAAAGTCCGTCGTAATGTGACGAGTGGTATCGTTCACATCAAGGCGACGTTCAACAACACAATCGTTACGATTACCGATACCAAAGGCGATACGCTGTGCTGGTCCACCGCCGGTAACAGTGGTTTCAAGGGAAGCCGTAAAAGTACGCCGTTCGCAGGTCAGCTGGCATCTCAGGCTGCTGCGGAAAAAGCGATTAAATATGGTCTGAAAGATGTTGACGTCCGCGTCAAGGGTCCGGGTAGTGGTCGTGAAAGCGCAATCAACGCGTTGGAAGCCGCTGGTCTGGTCGTAAAAACGATCGAAGATGTTACCCCGTTGCCGCACAACGGTTGCCGTCCGAAGAAACGTCGTCGTGTTTAATTTGCATTTTTATCCATAACAGTACCGGTTCTACATTAAAACTAGGAAGGGCGGCTCTTCCGGCAGTCGTTTCGCAAGGCGTAACGACGGTGAAATGGAATTTTATTGTGCATCGGGTATAAAACTAATAATATTTCGCCAGGAGAAAATAAATGCTTAAGCGAATGCGATGGCGTGGGTTGGAACTGCCCAGTATGGTTTCTTGCGATAAAGAGACCCTCACCGACCGTTACGGAAAATTCGTTGCGGAACCGTTTGAACGCGGTTTCGGAACCACGGTCGGAAACAGTCTCCGCCGCATCCTCCTCTCCAGTCTGGAAGGTAGTGCGGTTACGCAGATGAAACTACAGGGCGTTTCCCATGAATTCACCACTCTTGAAGGTGTCCTGGAAGATGTTACGGATATTGTTTTGAACGTGAAATCGCTGGTGGTTCGTTCCGAATCGGAAACGCCGCGTATCCTGCGTATTGAGAAACATACGCCGGGTCCGATTACGGGTGCCGATATCCAGACGGACCATCAGGTCGAAGTAATCAATAAAGATCATCTGATTGCTACGTTGACGAAAGATGTGAATTTTGTCATGGAAATGGTCGTCGAAAAGGGGCGTAGTTACGTCCCGGCTACCGAACGTCATAATTCCGTGCAGGAAACGATTCCGCTTGATGCCACGTTCAGCCCTGTTACAAGAGTGCGTTACGAAGTCGTTGAAACGCGTGTTGGACAGAAAACGAACTACGACAAATTGATTATGGAAATTTGGACGGATGGTTCGATTAACCCACAAATCGCGTTGGTTGAAGCGGCAAAGATTCTTCGGAAACATCTCAATCCGTTCGTTCAGTATTCTGAACTCGGTGAACAGATTCATACCGAAGGTAAAGTCACCGGAAACGAAATTGACCCGATTATGGAAGCTAAGCTTTCCATGAGCGTTGCCGAATTGCATCTGGGTGTCCGCGCCAGCAACTGTCTGGAAACCGCGCACATCTCGACGATTCGTGAACTCGTTTCCAAAACTGAGGATGAACTTCTGGAAGTCCGCAATTTTGGCGAAACTTCTCTGAAGGAAATCCGCGAAAAACTGCAGGAAAACGGACTCCAGCTTGGAATGCGTCTTCCGATTATGCGTACGCAGCAGTATTAATTTATACAACGGACTGAGAACTCTCGGTCCGTTTTTTGCGTTGGGGCGTGAATGGCTTCCTATTTTCCAACATGAATTTTAGAAAATTTTTTGATGGAATTTTGACCGATAACGGAACGTTTCCGAATCGAAGCTGGGCATGGCTCGTTATTTAACTGAGACTTTTGAGGTTTTTCCTCTTTAGGTCTCTTACCCCAGAAAAGAAATAAAGGGATAATCATGAGACATCGTTTTGCAGGTCGTAAATTTGGACGTAACCCGAAGCACCAGCGTGCGTTGATGCGTATGTTGGCCGTTTCCCTCATTCTGACGGAACGTGACGAGGACGCTTATTTCGATCCGAAACAGGCTCCGAAAGTCAAGGGTCGTATTATTACGACGATTCAGAAGGCGAAAGAAGTTCGTCCGTTCGTTGAAAAGTGTGTCACGATTGCGAAGAATGCTCTTCCGGCGAAAGCTGAAGCGGACAAATTGTATCCAGGTTTCAGCAATCGTCGTGATCCGCAGTATAAAGCGTGGCGCCAGAGTGCTGATTGGCAGGCGTGGAACAAAGCGAACGCTCCGGTTGTCGCTGCGCGTCGCCGTCTTGCCCAGCTTCTTCATGACGAAACTGCCGTGAAATTGTTGTTCGACGTAATCGCTCCGCTCTACACCGAGCGTCAGGGTGGTTACACGCGTATTCTTCGTCTGGCGAAACCGCGTCTGGGCGACGCTGGTACCCGTGCGATTCTTGAATTCGTGAAGAACGACAAGAAAGCCGAAGCGGTCAAACCGAATTTCGACGCTGAATAATATCTCGGTTCATTCCGAAATGAAATAGAAGGCAGAACGGATATTTTTTCCGTTCTGCTTTTTCTTTTAAATGAGTGCCTGGTGAGGTCTTGACATTTTCTGGGGAAGGTGATATACTGAAGTTTTCATTTCTATTTTCATGTTTAATTTTAAATTTAACCCACCACGAGGTCAAAAATGAAACATACTTTAAAACTTTGGGCACCGACGCTCGCTCTTGTGGCTTTCTGCGTCGGAATGTTTTCCGTTTCGATAAATGCGGAGGAGATTTCCGGACAGCGTTTTGCGTACGGTCTGGCGCAGTATGAACAGGAAATCACGCTGGAATTCGCGACAACAGAAGAGGCGGAAGCCGCGACGGTCGAGAAGCTGGAAATGCCGATTGGGAAGACGTTGGCGATTAGCGGACGTTGGGACGACACAAACAGCGCGCATTTTCAGATGTCGGAAACGATGAAGAAAAATGGGTGGAAAGGGTCATTTTACCTGAATAAATGCGACGAAAATTACGCCAAAAATATCGTTTCACAGTTTAAGAAGGACGGAAACTCCATCGGCGTTCATACCCTGCGTCATCCGCATCTTGAAACGGTAGTGCCGAACCGGGTTTTTGAGGAAATTATGGGAAACCGCGTCGATTTAGAGACGAAAACGGACATGACGGCAACGACTTTCACCTTCCCGTTCGGACTGGGAAAAGACACGCCGGAATCGCTGACAACCGCAGTGCAACAGGGTGAAATGATTATCCGTTGCGGGTTACTCGGTGGACCAGAAACGATTAATATGGCGAAGCGTATGGGACTGAAATCGGAACAGTTCGTCTCGCCGCACCGATTTAACGCGAATGACCGTGACCCGAATCTCGAAACGTTCCAGAAAGGCTGGGAGTCCGGACTGAAGCAGATTAGGGAGGGTTGGTCAAGTTGCGGACCGTATATGGCACTGGGGACGCACTCATGGCAAACAAGTGTTCATAAGGACGGTTTTGAACGACTGAGTAAGATTCTCGCAACACAGGCGAATCGAGCAGATGTATGGTACTGTAACTCGAATGAGTACACAACGTACCGACTGAATTTCGTTCAGGCACGTGTTGAAAAGGTAAAGGTAGAGGGAAAGTGTGCGACGTTCCGTATTTACCGATTCGAGCCGCAAGAGACCGGCGCGATCGTGGATATGGGATTAAAAGCGGTCCCCACACCGAAAAAAGTAGCGTGTGTGAGTGTGAGTGCAAATGAAAATGGTAAAACGCTGACGGTAACAGAAGCGGGAGAATTCATGTTGCCGAATGCGACGAATCAGGTTCTGCCGGCCCAAATCGACCGAATTGATAACCCAACGAATAACGTTCTGAATGCAGAAACGTTTACATGTAATGAATTTCCGGGTCTGAAAATCGCGTCGCGAGTTAATCTGGAAAAGAACGTTCTCGAGATGGAAATCCGAAACAATTCCGAAAAAACGCTGAAAAACGTGAAAGGTCACATACGTCTTCCACTGAAATGGAAGGGCGAGACACCGTGTTGGTACATTCCAGAAATTACGCCGTCGAGTACTGTGAAAATGGAAATTGCACTCGGTGAGATAGATTCTGCGGAAAACCTCAAGACATACGCACTGTTCATCGATAATCAAGTAGATTTCGAGCTGGGAGAAGAACGTGGACGAGTTCACAGCACTGTAACGATTGAGCAGCCATAAAATCAAGACTCAGGAACCAGAAACCAAAGTTCAAAAATCAGGGATAAGGAGACAACACGAAAATCACCAGCCTCCTTATCTCTCTTTTTTATTCTCTACGTTTTATTCTCCAGCGCAGTTAAATCTCTCCTGGCTTCCCGGACAAGTTCTTCTGGCAGTCCCGGCGCAAGTGCCTCTATCATAGCACGGAAATACCAGAGAGTAGCGCGTCCACCACGGAACTGTGAAAAGACCATATCCGCGTCAGAAAGTTCTAATTGATTTAAGAGACTACGCATGTTATCCAGCTTATCACACAGCATGATCAATCGCGCTTCTCTTTCGGCAGTTGCAGTCCGAGCGATGTGCGCTTCTTTCCGCTCACGCCATGGAGCTTTTTTATCCGCGTCGACAGCCAGTGAATCACTACACTGTTCCACCAACCGCGCAACTTTCTCCCCGAATCGACAACGGATTTCCTCAAGCATCGCATATCCGCCGCAGTCTTCCGCCGCATCATGAAGTAATGCAGCAAGCGCTTCATCTTCATCAGTCGCCCACTCCAGAATCATTCCACCGACACGCAATAGATGCCCGACATAAGGATCCTGATGAAGTCGCCGACGCTGCTGTGCATGGATTTCACACACCCATTTTAGCGCATCCGAGTACCGGGTCGTAAGTGTTACCATTTATAATAAACTCTCCAATAACAGTCTCATTTTCCGCATTTCTTGCGCGACATCGAGATCTTTTTCGGGAATAATATCGACACTCAACCCACCTCGATAACCACGTTGCTGAAGACGTGAGATAATCTGGCCGAACTCAATTTCTCCCTGACCGACACAGACCTGAAACTTTTTCTCTTTCGTGTCACGGAGTCGTACATGACAAACTTTATCGAGAATATGGTCGAAATTCGGACGGTTATTCTCATGATATTTATAAATAAAGTGGCTCGGGTCGAAAGTCAGATTTAGACCTGGGACAAGATTACAGATGGATTTTGCCGTATCCAGATCCTCAGTGAGGCGTTCCCGTTCCGTGAGCAGTCCGACATTAATACCACGTTTATCGGCTTCCTCGACACATCGACGCAGACGTTCGACCTCCGAGTTAAAAGGAAATCCCCACGGAGCAGAGCGCACAGTAACCGTAATCACCTGCATAACACGCGCAAGTTTCAGACATGCAACGAACTGATTCACATACTCGTCCGCATTTTCTGTCTCGATTTCAACGCTGAAACAACTCGGTGTCAGACGGTAAAGATTTTTCAAGAGCCGATGCGTTTCCTGCAAATGATGCTGAACATACGACGGTTTCAGGTAATCATTCGATTCATGAAACATCACCTCTACATGCGAATATTCTAAATCCGCAATTTTCTCCAGCCCCTGCGTCAGTGGCATGTTCCGAAAACAGTTGGTAGTCGCCGCAACAAACACCCGATTCTCCTTTAAATAATCTTCATAATAAACTTTCCTGTATAGTTTACGCTTTTTCGCAATTTCTGCAAGAGCAATTTCACCGTTCCCGCAATTTTTTACAAGAAAAATAGAAAAATAGAAAAATTTCCTTAAAAAAACCAATTCTGTACTGGAAAAATTTTGGATGTGTGATAAAATAGAGAAGGTAAATTATTAAGAGAAAGGATACTGTTTATGTCAACAATTTTAAATAATGAAAATAATACCAATAATGGTAACCATCCGCCTTACATCATTGTGCCGAAACGTTCTGGAAGGAATTTTCTATCCGGTTGTCTTTTCGGATGCTCTGGTTGTTTGTTTCCGTTTTTTTTGCTTATTCTGCTTTCCATGCTCTCAACAATCGGAGCACTGGGAAGTCTCATGACTGGTACGATTACCGTTTCGCCGACACGTCAGGAAATTTCAGGTCCTAAAGACCCGTTCGTGAAGGAGGCTCCGAAAGTCGCAGTCATTACTGTCGATGGCGCCATTATGAGCACCGACGACTTTATCAATGACCAGATTGAAGATGTTCTTAATGACGAAACCGTCAAGGCGGTCGTTTTACGGATGGATACTCCCGGCGGTTCAGTGAGTGCAAGCGATTATTACTATAATAAGCTCACGAAATTGCGTGAAGAGCGTAAAATCCCCATCGTCGTCAGCATGGGTGGCGTCTGTGCGAGTGGCGGATACTATATGGCGATGGCGTGTGGAACGGAAAATGAAGGTGTCCTTTTCGCGGAACCGACGACTTGGACCGGCTCAATCGGTGTCATTATCTCAAGTTATGACTTCTCGGGTCTTGCCGCGAAAATCGGAGTGAAAGAAGACTCGATTAAAAGCCATGAACTGAAAGGTATGGGAAGTATTCTGCGTCCCTTTACGGAAAAAGAAAGAGAAATCCTTCAGGCACTTGTGGACGACGCTTTCGGACGTTTCCAGAACGTAATCTATACGGGACGTAAGCAATTCGCGGAAAATCATGACGCCCTTATTCCGCTAGCGACTGGACAGGTTTTCACAACGAAAGATGCGCTGAAATCTGGTCTCATCGACCGTGAGGGGTATCTGGAAGACGCAATTGACCGCGCATTGGAACTGGCTGGACTGGACAAAAAAATGGCCCAGGTTTATCGTTATTCCGAAACCGCCACACTCTCCGATCTCCTGACAGCTTCCGAAGAAAAACTTGGGGACCACCCGGAAAATCGAATCCGACAACTCGCGGTACCAAGAGCATTTTATTTATGGGGAATCTAAAATCACTATCAGCCTCCTCTATTTTAGGGGAGGCTGTTCTACTTAAAAAATCTCATATATTTACTTAATATTTGTCAATCTGCTCTTTTCAATATTTGGGATTTATGGTAAAATGAGATGATATTAATAAAAAAACGGTTGTGAAACCTGAACTAAAACAGAATCTCACGGAGAGTTTCATGAAATATTCCTCCTTTAACACGTATCGAAATTGGAAACGCCTGTCGGCTCCGCTTTCCGTCGCGCTATTACTCGGGTTTTCTTCCATCCCAGTATCCGCACAAAATATGACGGCCACTCCGGGGACAGTAAACGCTCCGAGTTCCATAAACGTCCCCAACACCCCATCAGCAGAAGCCCCTATCGTGCCTCAGGCGGATGGTTCTGCGGAACGTCCTATGCCTGCCCCGTTCGTGTTATCTGCTCATGAGCAGGCGCAGACGGATGCGGTTCTGGCACGCTGGGAAGGATTCAGTATGGGTATAGAGACGTTCGAAACGAATTTTACGCGGATACTTTATCGACGTACGTTGGACAGTTCTCAGCTTCAGAAAACCCAGGAAATCGGCGAGTTACGCTATGCAGCGCCGGACCGGGGCATGTTCGCAGTCAACACATCGGCCGGAGAACCAAGTGAGAAATGGCTATGCGACGGAATGTATGTTTTCGAGTATAAATTCGCACAGAAGCAGATCGACCAATATACCCTACCACCAGAAATGCGAGGAAAAGGAATCACGCAAGGACCATTACCATTCTTGTTTGGAGCGTCAGCTGTGGAACTGAAACGACGGTATTACATCCGTCAGACACAACCATCAGCAGAACTTGCGCGACCGGGACAGGTCTGGCTTGAAGCATATCCTAAAAAAGCGGAAGATGCCAGTGAATTCCAGCGAGCGGAGATGATTATTTCATTCGGAAATGAAGTCCGACCGTTAGCAATTAAGTTGTTTAAAGCGAATGGTGAGCAACATGTTTACATTTTCGACCTCCGTGCGATGAAGGTAAACAAGACACAGCTTCTTCCGAGTACTTGGGTACCCTCCGTTCCAGAAAAAATGCGGATGAAACTCGTCCCAGTCGAGTAGAAAACGATTCAGAAACGATTTTTTAATTTTACATATACCCGACGCACTATAAAATTCCGTTTTACCGTCATTTCGCGTTGCTGAAATGACTACCGAAAGAACCGTCCCTCCCTGAAATTTCAAGTGGAATTGGTATAAATTGAGATAATTCGCAATTAGGTTATATGGAAGGCAAAAGAAATTTATTTTGTCTTCCATTTTCTTTTTTATGTTTACGAATCTAGACGCTGAATAATTGAAAGGTGACACATCTTATGTCGCAGGAATGGTGAAAATAAAAATTTTAGCCTAAAAGCCTCCAAAAATCTCGATTTAAACCTAAAATTGACATTTTATGGTGTATCACAGCGACATGAGATGCGTCGCTTCATAAAAGTACAACTTCATTACTACCTACTAAAAAAATTTCCCCCACTCCTTGAAATTTTCTTAAAAATCGGGTAAAATAAAAATATCATCAATTTTCACATTATGTGAATTTCATTTATCCTACCAATAATCCACACGGAGAGAAAAATGTTGCGACTTTCTATCTTCTCGCTCCTGCTGTTAGGAGCCATTTCCGCCACGAATTCCTTTACGCCCGCTGTCCTAAACGCTGCGGAAGAAGCGGAGATGCCGATTAATTATGATGAAGCAAGTATTCCGCCATATGAGCTGCCCGACCCGTTAAAAATGAATGACGGAAGTGCCGTAAAAACCGCGGCGGACTGGGAATCAACACGACGTGCGGAAATTCTGGAAATGTTCCAGCGCGAGATGTTCGGTCGGTTACCGGAAGAACTTCAGAAGGCAGGAAATCACCCTGATTTCGTGAAATTTCGCGTCATGGAAGAGTGTGATAATGCGCTCGACGGAAAAGCGATTCGGAAACAGGTGGAAATCACATTCCAGGCGATTGGCGACGCGGAAAAAAGTGTGAAAGCCAATCTTCTGATTTACATTCCGAAAAACGTAGAAGCTCCCGTCCCGGTTTTCACAGGATACAATTTCCAGGGAAATCACACGATTATCGACGACCCGGCAATTTTTATCTCTCATCTACGCGACGGTTCCCGACCGGAGGATGAATCGAATTTAAGTGGAAAAGGTGCACGTGGCGGACAGGCGAATCGTTGGGACGTCATGCAGATTCTCGACGCGGGTTACGCGTTGGCGACGATTCACTATATGGATGTCGCTTTTGACGACTCACGGTGCATGAAGAGCGGTATTTTCACGCTTTACGGAAATAACGACGACTCAGAAACGCGCGACGGCGACGACTGGGGTTCCATTACCGCTTGGGCGTGGGGGTTGAGTCGCGTGATGGACTACATTGAGACCGACCCGATGCTCGACGCGAAAAAAGTCGCGGTCATGGGACACTCACGTCTGGGAAAAACTTCACTCTGGACGGGCGCGACGGACCCGCGTTTCGCCGTCGTCATCTCGAATAACTCCGGCTGTGGTGGCGCGGCTTTAAGTCGGCGTCATTACGGCGAGTCGGTCCAGCGTATTAACCGTGTTTTCCCGTTCTGGTTCTGCAAGAATTTCCGTCAGTACGGCACGAATACCGCTGGTCTCCCGATGGACGAACATGAACTTATCGCCCTGATGGCACCTCGCGGAGTTTACGTAGCCAGTGCTGTCGAAGACCGTTGGGCAGACCCGTACGGTGAATATCTTTCCTGTTTCCATGCCGTCCCGGTGTATAAACTCTACACGGAAACGCCGTTCGACGGACAAGCGGAACCGCATCACCCCGACCTTCATCAGCCCGTCGGCAATCGTATCGGCTATCATATCCGCGCTGGTAAACACGACGTAACGAGCTACGACTGGGAACAATACATCAAGTTCGCGAAACGGATTTTTGGGAAATAATGTTCTCCTGTCCCTAAATTCTTCTCTTGAAAAGAGAGAAATTTCGAAGCTGGGAGGCGACGCAAGACGCATTGCCTCCCAGTTAATCAGCGTTTCCTTAAACATTCTTTTAAAAAGTTGCGACAGTGTCGTGACTTTTCGTCAATTTTCATTTTTGACTTATCCCCGATTCCTCCTCATTTTCCCTCCCCAGCAGTTTCGGCTCAATCTGTCGCGTACTCGTAATTCCCAGCTCTTTCCACATCGTGAACTGTCGTACAAGATTCCCTTTTCCCTGACTGAACTGCGACACAAGTTGGTCGTGGAATTTTACCACATTCTGAATACTGCTCCCTAATCGGACGAGATTTTCCGTGATACTTGCAAATTTTTCATAAATCCGCGTTGCTGACTCGATGATGTCCTTCACATTTTCCGTCTGCCGTCGGCTCTGCCAGAGAATCCGCACAATATTTAGTGCCAGCATTAAATTCGTTGGATTCACAATTAAAATATGGCTCCGATACGCCTCCAGCGTCAATCCCGGTTCATTTTCCATCGCCAACAGATAACTTCCCTCATTCGGAATGAACATCAACACGTAACCAGCCGTATTCGCCACGTTTTGCGCGTAATTTTTTGCCGACAGTTCCCGATAATGTTTTCTCACCGACTCGATATGCTCACGCAGAAAGGTTTTTTTCTCCTTTTCGTCCTCTGTCTGCATATAACGCAGATACGCGGAAATAGAAACTTTCGAGTCAATCACGATAAATGCCGATTCCCGACGTTCTCCGTCATTTATTTCACCTTCTTTTTCATAACCATCTTCTATACTGGAAATTTCCGTCACCTGAACCTCACCCGGCAGGAGAACTTTCACGTCCGGAATCCACATTTTTCCGTGCGAATCACGTTCCTGAGCCTGAACGAAATAGTCCCTCCCTTCCGTCAGACCAGACGCGTCGAGAATATTTTTCAGAACCGCCTCACCCCAATTTCCCTGTTTTTTCGGATCTGCCTTCAAAGCACGTGCTAGACTTCCCGCATTCTCGCTCACCAGTTTCGTCTGCTCTATCAGCCCTTTTACCGCGGCTTCAACTGCGGTCTGAAGAACAATCTGCTGTCCCCGATTCCGCGTAAATTCCGTGGTGAATGTCTCGATTTTCTCCCTTAGCGGACGTAAAATTTCTCCTATATTCTCTCGATTCCCAGCCTCCAGTCCTTCCTGTTGTGCCCGTAAATGGCGTTGGGAGAGGTTCTCGAACTCCGCGCGTAGCAGTTTCAGCCGTCCCCGCCACTGTCGCTCCATATCAAGTCGCGCACGCTCAAACTGTTCCTGAAGTGCCGCCGTCTCGTCCGCCTGACAGTCGAGAAGTATCGCTTTTTCCCTTTCAAAATGTGTCTGCTGCTGTTCCAGAAGCTGTTTCTGACTCCTTTCTAACGTCCGAATGGTTTCCCGCGCGACTTTTACTTCCGTCTGCGCCTCATTCACCTGCCGTTCCAACTCCGTCCGCATTTCACTCGCCTGGCGCTCCCATTCTGCATGTGTTTCACTCACCCGACGCTCCCATTCCGCCTGAATTTCCAGCGTCCGTACCTTCCCCCTCGCGCCAGAAAACGCCATTCCCAGCCCGAAACCGACTAGAAACCCCAACAAAATCCCCGCCGACGCCAACAGCGCAACCATTCCGACCGTCATTTCCATCTCCATTTTCTCCCCTGAAAAAATTCCATTCCTGTATTATATTTCACAATCTTCATTTTGTCAAGTTAACATTTTCTATACTGATTCCACATAAAAATTCAGGGAATGGTACTCATGTCGGCGGTCACTCTGCAACGCGAAACGACGGTGTTGTAACGGTTTTAAAACTTATTGAGTTTGATTCCGCAGGAGTACAAATCGAATCTGCGTCGGACACATGCTCCCCAATTGCACAACAATGATAAAAGAAACAAAAATAAGTCTATTTTTCGCAAAAATTGTTATACGTATTTTTTGCCGTCTCTTCGCTTTTAATCAGTAATTCACAAGACTTAATGTCCATATATCTATTATATATCAGTCTAAAATTTGAGCAATTACCCAATTATTTTCATCTTTTTCCTATAAACTACTTGCAAATTTAAAATTATATGATACAATAATAATATGTTGTTTAGAATTTCTGTCCAGAAGTTTTAATCATTTTCATAAAATTTATCAGTCTAGACTAAACAATCCCAAATGGCAAATTATTATTACTACGACAAAAATAATCAAAAAATAGGTCCAATGAATGTGGCAACGATCCGAAACCTTGCACTTTCTGGTGTTGTCACCCCAGACACCATAATTGAGTTAGATAGTGGTCAAGTGGCAAAGGCAAAAATGTTTAAAAATTTGAAATTTGGTACTTCGACACAACAAGGAACAAATGTTTACAATGAACCACTAGTTAATGAATTAGCCCCAACCATTTCTGAAATTGATTCAACAAAAACTGAAGTATCCCCAATTTCAGATCGTAAGAATATTACTCCTCCACCGATACTATCACATATACAACCTAAAAAATACTTATCCACTCTTTATTCTTCGTGGACTTCTATGCGTTTTCTAGCAATTCTTGGAACCTCTATCCTAGGAGGAATTATACTCTTGTTGATTTTGTTATTTTTCTTACTCAAAACAGAGCCGGAAACGTTGCGTTATCGCGGAATCGCAAAATTGGTAGAACTTGGCAATACCAGTCCTAACATGAAAAACTTTTCTGAGAATCCAGAGGCAAAAAAAATTTTCCAATTATTTCAAAAAGCTGCAGACCAAGGGGATTCCGAGGCGCATTTCTACCTCGCAGAATGTTATCTCAATGGAATTGGTATCTCCAAAGATGAACATGAAGGCATTGACTTAATGCAAAAGGCTGCGAGCTTAAATTGTGCGGAAGCTGTATCCCAATTAGGATCTTGGTATTTTTTAGGGATTCATGTGCCAAAAAATATCAAAAAAGCAGAGGAGCTAGCCACTAAAGCCGATGAATTGTTTGTTGAAAAAATTAAAATTTTGCGCACAAAAGCCAAAAAAGAAAATGGTTATGCGCAGATAGAACTAGGAACTATTTATCTCTCTGGAAAAGGAACACAAAAAGATATCCATGAAGCATATAAATGGTTGGAAATGGCAGAAAAATGTGAAATCACATTTCCCAAGGACCTGACTACTTTTATGAGTTTGTATCGTAAATATAAAAATGGCGACTTGGAAGCAATGGTAGATATAAGTAAGTATCTTGATGATGAAGATGCAGAGCAAATGATAATGGAAATTGCAGAAAAAGGGCATGCTGAAGCTCAATATTTGATGGGTATGAATGAAAGTTTACCTGCACAACAACAAATTCAGTGGTTACAAAAAGCCGCAGAACAGAATCATGCTAACGCGCAAGCAGCACTTGGATGCAAATACATGCTTGGTGATGGCGTTAAATATTCTGATGAGCTGGCGGAAAAATGGTTACTTGCTGCAGCAAAACAAAATTGTCGAGATTCCTATTTTTCACTTGGACTTCTATACCGTGGTTCAAATAACAAAAAGGCTATTGAATGGTTCCAAAAAGCTGGAGGAGAAGTTAGCCAAGAATGTATCCAAGAAATAGAATCTGGACTACATCCTGAAAATTAAATCAGAATTTCATTATATCAAACACCTTAACTGTAACTTATACTACAAAATTCCCCTTCAAAACAACGGTTATCATAACTATCGCAACCGTTGTTTTGAGTATTATCGTCACCGTTTATTTCTCCGTCGGCAATTTCAGAACCTGCTCGTTCCGGAACTTGAGCGCTTTCCAGATTGCCGTCCAACGTTCCGTCGATTTCGGCGCGTCGTCAAAATTATTCGACCCGAAAGTCAGCGTCGCGCCCCGTTCCAGTGCCATGCGGAAAAAGTGTTCCGTCGCGAATTTCGAGGCGGACTGAATCTCAATCGCGATTCCATTCTTCACGCACAGGTCAATCAACTCCGCCAGCCGTGCGTCCGTCCAGAGTTCATCATACTTATCCTCACAGAATTCCGGCAGGTACGTCGGATCCGCCCAAATCGTAATCGGCTCCTGCAAAACACGCCGACAGTGCGCAAAATACCGTTCCATCCACACTTCCGCCTCTTCCTCATCATAATCCGCCGGCATCTCCCACAACGGAGCAGGGGAACCGTCCTCATTCACCATCACCAGTGTGTCCGCCAGCACGAAATCCAGCCGTTTCCGATTCTCCGAAGAAATCACCTCATACCAGTCTCGGTCATTCACCTGAATCCCAATCAAAAACGCTTTTTTCTCTGAATTTTCACGGTACGCTTCTCGTTCCGCAGCATCGAGATATTCCGTAATTTTCTCGTTATCCGACAGAATCCATCCATGACGCCCCGCGTTTTCAACCATTCCAATCTGAATACCAGTCATTTTCTGAAATTCTGCCACACGCTCAACGGTCATGTTACCATTCTGCGTCACGTGAATATGATAATCCGCGAACGTAATTCCCGCTGCCTGCATTTCCGCAAGCGTCTTCCGAAACACGTCGAAATTCTCACCATAAGCTGAAAGTGGTGAATTTTCCAACGTTTTTCCGTTATATTTTTCAACGTATTTCCCACCAAATTCTCAGCCTTCCCACTTCCAGTCATACACATACCCACAACCAGTGTGCACGCCAGCCACATGCCGTACTTTCCATATTTTTTATTCATAAACAACTCCTTTTCTCAAAAAATTTATACTCTTGTATTATATTTCACGATTATATTCTTGCATTATATTTCACGATAATTATTTTGTCAATGCTACATTTTCCAAAAAAATCATCTTACTCCATCTCATGTACTTCTTCCCAGCACAATCCGAATTTCTGAAGGTATTTCCGCAGTCGGTCCGCGTCATTCGATGACTTTTTCTCCTTACGCGATTCCGCAAATAAAACCCGACTCGCTTCTGAAACTGTCGCACATTCTCGACACACTTTCAACACATCCGCCAACTGAACCCGCACGAATCGGTCCAACTCCGTTAACTGTGGAAATTTTCTCTCCCACTCCTCCCACGAAATTTCACTGAACTCTATTCCAGTAATTCTCTCAGAAACTACACTGGAAATTCCCTCCGGAATCCACTCAGGCCCCCTCCCGGAAATCATCCCAGAAACCATCTCTCCACTATTTTTCACCCATTTTTTCATCCTATTTTTCATCCATCCCTCTTTCATCACTACCGGACGCCATAAATTCCTCAATCGCTCAATTTCCTCCTCGACAACTTCCAGCGTGATACACCCACCTTCCGCAAGTGTCCCCATCCGCGTTACCGCTGCGTTTAAATCCCGGAAATTCCCATACCACCGCGCCTCCGGCAACAACGCAAATTCCAGAAACCTCCGCCGTGCTGACGGCTGAAAAGTCACCCTCTTTCCCGTTTTCTGAATCCATTTCTGAATTTCATACTCCACATTCGGCTCAATATCCTCCGGCCTTTCCGCCAACGCAGGTAACTCAAACGTCCACAAATTAATTCGCGCGTATAAATCCTCCCGAAAATACCCACACTCAATCTGTTCTTTCAGATTCCGATTCGTCCCACACAACAACTGAAAGGAACTTGTTACTGGTCGGTCCGCCCCCATCGGCAAAAATCGTTTTTCCTCAATCGCATGTAACAGCATCGCCTGCTCGTCCAGTCCTAATTCCCCAATTTCATCCAGAAACAGTATCCCACCATCAGCCTCGCATAACAACCCTTTTCTCGTACCGTCTGCACCAGTAAACGCCCCCTTTACATGACCGAAAAGCGTCGACATAGCCGTATCAGCCCTGAGCGTCGCACAATTAACTTCCACAAAATTTCCTTTCAGCGCCAGCCTCTTCTTCCTTAATTCATATATTTTCCGTGCCAACTGTGACTTTCCCGCCCCCGTCGGCCCCATAATCAGAATCGGGTCTTCCGATGCGACTGCCACACGCTCAATCCGCGCCATTAATGCATTAAAATCTGCATTTCGTGTCGCAATTCCTGATTTCAAAAAGTGCAATTCTTCCTGTTTTTTCCGCTGAAACCGTGCCCAAATTTTATCATAAATCGCTAAATTCAGGTCAATCACCGCATATCCACCCACCGGATTCGGCCTTTTTCCTTCCTCACTCTCTTCATACACTGTATTCGTCTGTAATAATTTCGCCGGAAAATGTCGTGCTTCTGTCAATAAAAAAAGGCAGATCTGTGCTACGTGTGTTCCCGTCGTCAAATGTACAAAATAATTTTCCTGTTCCGGCCAGAATGTCTGACGTTCCGCCAAATCATATAAATATCCATAAACTTCCTCAAAACTCCACGCATCTTCACACTCGTACAGTTCGATCACCACTTTCGTTCTCGGAGAAACCGTCTGAATATCCCGAATCACTCCTTCCGCGATTTTTTCAAATTTCCGTTCTACTAATAAATGAAGTCGATCCACATGAAAATCTTTTTGCTGACACAGAGCCACATTCGGACGCCACATTTCCCAACGTTTCTCCCTTCTTCCTTTCATATCCAACGTAATTCCGAAATGTGAGTAAACTACATTTTTCATCATTGATCTTCTCCTTTTTATATTTATAATTATTTCTCTTTATTTTATAATATATTCT
>JAUNAI010000383.1 GCA_030527705.1 Planctomycetia bacterium
CTGCCGACATTAGTTAAACATTTATTTATCAACTTATTTTTTGGAATAAGGTGTACCAATCTCTGAACAGTAGTTTGGTTGTATTCCGAGAATGCATCTATTTCCTTCGGCAACATGCATACTAAAAATGAACCTAAATCGGCAAGGGTGGGAAAAATGTGCGTTTTCATCGAAATTTCCTTTTATTTAATTCGTGTTTACCTGCGTATATTTCTCATTAAACGTCACTTTCGGTCTTTTTATAAAATATCTGACCGATTTTTAGGATTATAAGTCTTCCCAAGAAACGCAGAATTTCTCTTCGTTTCTTGTAACGAGGATTCTGTAAGCGTCGTTATTTTTCCTCGATATTCGTCAGCGTGAATGACGGACATTTTGGCATACTGTAACCGTGCGTACATCCCTGATTAAAGATGAGGCGTTTCGGAGCCTGTAAATTGTTGTAATATACCATTTGTCCAGAGGGCGGGCAGACGTAATCCCCTAGTCCTGCCGTGAGATAAACCGGGCATTTCGTCCGTTTCGCATGATTGGCCGGGTCATAATAACCGAGCGCCTCCGTCCAGCCGGGTCGCCAACCGTTCAGGCGATTCATTTTCGTGTGACCGGAAAGGTCCAGACACCACGCAACGTGTGCGCGACATTCCGAGACGTCCGCGTCCAGCCCCGCTGCGCTCAGACACTGGAAACCGCCCTGACTGCCGCCGGAGACAATCAGGTCTTTTCCGTTCCATTCCGGACGGGATTTCACGAATTCCAGCGCGCGAATGACACGCAGAATCATACCGTTAAAGTACGCGGTTTCCGGATTCTGGTTTTCTTCGTTGTTAAATCCGTAACTTTTCAGCGTCGTGCGACTCATTTCGTCGTAATATTCCTGCGGCTGACCATTCAGATAACCGTGCGCGTTGATGTTGAACGCAATCATCTTTTTCCCTTCCGAGACGGGCTTATACGCGCTACTGAAACCGTAACCGTGGAAGGAAACGTGAGCGCCGAGCGACTTCTCTTTCGCCTCTTTCGGCATGCACAGATATCCTGAAACAGGCATTCCGACACATTTCACTTTCACGTCATAACACGCGACTTCCGGGCTGCCGCTCTCGACAGGAACGAGTTCCACGTCCATGGGAATTTCCGCCAGACGCGCTTTTTGCCGAGTCCAGAACGCATCGAAATCCTCTGGCTCCGGCGCTCCGGCAATTTTATCGAGCAACACGCCCGCGCCACCGTAAAACTCGACATTCTTGCAGTATTGCGGTTCAGGATTCCGCCGCAGAGCGTTTCCATTTTCGTCCACCGCCACCGCGAGAAGATACACGAAACCGGGCGTTTTCAGGGACGTTTTCACAAGAATTGGCTCAGTCGCGCTGGAAACCGCCTCGCCAGTTGCCGTTTCGCCATCGTCGCCGGTCCGCGTCCATTTCACGCGCACGCCGTCTACAGGTTTTCCGTCGTCCAGAACCTGAAGCTGGAAAACCATTTCCTCACCAGGCTGGTATTCCAACGGATTTTTGTCCGTCGTACCGAAAAAGCTGTAATTCGCCGCCACCAGCGCCGCCGCAAGACAGAACTGGAACAGAACCGCCAGAGATAATCTGGTAATCAATTTAGTCATAAAATTCTCCTTATTAGGCTATTTTGTAGTCTATAATTTATAATTTAATAAACCGTCATTTTCCACTCATAAACCTGAATCGCTTTCGCGTCGGGGTCCATTTTTCCGTCATAAAAGCTAAAAAACAGATTCTTCCGGTCCTGGAACACATTCGTCACGGCATCCCCGTCGAAAGAGTGAATCCGCAGAATCGGCGTCCCTTCCGACGCAAGAACCATCTCGTCCGGCATGATTCCCGCCGCTTTACTCTGCCAGGAACGTCCCTGAACCTCCAGCGGTTTCCCTTCCGCGACCGTTTCGCCCACCCGACGGTAAATAAAACTGTCGGCTGTCGGCGTCGCAATCATCCACGAGAGGAACGCGGAATCCGTCTCTGTCGCGCTCGGAGCGTCGATTCTCGTTTTTATCGTGAACGTGTCGGAACCGTCCAGCGTGTATTCTATCACGAAAGAAAGAGGTTTCGGACACCGCCCGAAGCGGTCTTTTTTGCGTAGCCGACCCTCAAAATGCAGGCGAAGTGCACCGTCCGGAAGCGTCTCGAAGCGTGACCACGTTTCCACTTCATTTTCGGCGCAGAAGCGGTCTTTTTGCGCTCCAAAACCGTAATCCGTGTAGAGGGACGCGTTTTCGAGAACCTTTTTCTCGCCGTTCTTTTTAGAAACCAGCTCTTGGATCGTTCCGAAGCGTGTCAGACGGAGAGAATACGCCTCATTTTCGACACGCCAACCGCCCATTTCCGGAAGAATCATGAACCGTTTTCGGCTTGCGCTTTCCGGAGATTCTTTCACTTTCGTCATGCGTAAGTCGCGGAAATTTAGTGTTCCACCCCCGAAATACGGACGGTTTTTCACCAGAATCGCGACAGTAACTTCCGGTGCGACCGACGCCTGAAGCGGACCGACTAACGACAGCGACGCGGTCAGCATTTTTTCCTCACCGCAACGATTCAGCCACCGGACGCGGGCGGGAATCGCATTTTCACGGAAAGAGAAGGAGACGGCATTTTCCGCCCATTCCGCTTTCAGAAACGCATTCCGCCAGAGCGGCTGATAATAGGAATCGTACAGCGTCTCCAACTCCAGCGGCCGCCAGTAGATTCCGTGTCGGGAATTTACGTCGATTTTCTTGTCCGTCCGGAAGAAAATGCGGTCGCGTAATGCACCTTCTGCCGTATTCACCCCCCACACGTCCGCGTTCGGGCACGGGAACTCGACGGATAAATCTTTTAAGAGAGGCGTTACATCTTTACTGTTTCTTGGCGTCAGAGAAGCCGAGAACTGGAGCGCGTCATTCTCCGTCCAGTACGTTAAAGTAAATGACTGTCCCGCCACCGTGCGTGTGAAAACGAGTTTCGTGTCAGAACTTTTTTCCGCGAGAAATTCCGCTTTTTCCGCGTTTTTCATATTTTCCGCGTTATTTTCGGTATTATTTTCCGCATTCTCGCCGTCCACGACCAGTCGCGCAGGACCGAGAAGCTCCACACCGTTCTGGGTGAGAGAGAGAAGTAAACCGTTCTGTGTACTGATTCGCGCTTTCCAGTCGGAACCGGTTAAAACGCGCTCCGAAACGTTTT
>JAUNAI010000384.1:0-1734 GCA_030527705.1 Planctomycetia bacterium
AAAAGAGAGAGAAAAGATGTTCACACCGCTTGCATTTACTGGAACGAATTTTGTGCTGGGATTTGTGCTTTTTGTTCTGATTCTGCTTCCGCTCGCTGTCGGGTTATTCGGACGGAAAAGACCGGAACTGGTTTTCGATGAAGAATATTCCATTCCAGAGCGTGTCCTGAATCGCTGGAAATCGGGTAAGAATCCGCTTCGGTTCTGGTTTTACGTGCATTTCGAGTGCATATTCGTTGCATATCTCCTACTTTTAGGACCTCTTTGTGCGTCGGATTTCTTTTCTCATGAAGAAATATTGTGTAGTGTTGTGTTGGCGATTTTCGCTGTGCTCGGCGGATTTATTTCGTGGTTATTTTTCGTTCACCGTGCGTGGGAGACGGTTCAGGGAATCGGAGCGGGCGTGAAGCCATCACAGGTCGTGTGGCGGTTTTTCGTGCCGTTTTATAATATTTACTGGCTTTTTCGGGCGTACGTCGGACTGGGAGAAACGTTAAATGATTACGCCACGCAGAAAACGCCTGAGGTACGTCGGGTTTCACTCTGGTTTTTGTATGCTTTTCTGCTTTTCTGGTTTTTCGGAGTCGTGTTGGGAGGTTTTGCGGAAATCTTGCAGAAAAACTGCATTTTCGAGTATTTAACGCTCATTAAAAGTCTGCATATCACTCGCCAGATTTTTATGCTTTTCTCTAGTTTCGTGAGTCTTTGCGCACTGTGTTCCCTCATGTTTACCGCCTCGGCTGTGATGAAAGTACGAGTGGAGAGCATAAAATGGGAAGAATACGATGAAGAATACGTGTGGAAATCTTGTTGCCGAGACGGTCGGTGGCTGGGAGCGTGGGTTTTGGGCTGATTTTCGTCCTAATGGCAACGGTTATGGCACGGTATTTAGCGTTGCAGAATGAGAAATTAGAGCTTGATAATCTGGTGATGGCGCAGGTGATGGAGTATCTGGAAGCAGATGTGAACATGAATCTGGAAATGATGAAAGAACAGTTCAGAACCGGGAATCTGGATAATGAATACTTGCAGATGAAAATACTTTGTGAAGCGTTGGAAAAGGCTAAAGAACTGAAAGAAACTGGGAAGGAGGAAATGAATGACATAGAGAGAGTTGAATATGCGCTACAGAAGAAAACGTCACAGTTGGATTTTGGTATTCGTGTGAAACCGGGAGTGACGTTCGATTCTCTTCGGTTTGATGCAATGAGTCCGAATAACTTGGGAGCTAAATTGCTGGTCGGAATCATGTGTTCACGGGGAAGCATTTTTGGATTAAAAGATGTGGAGATTGAAGGACCGGAAAAAGCACTGGAATATCTTGAACAGCCGGGCGTGCGAGAGTGCGTGGCGGCGCAACATTATATTGGATGGTGCTATGAAGAGCTTCAGGAACCGGAAATGATGTTAAAATGGTACCGGAAACCAGCGGAGGAGGGATATGATCATGCACAGTGGATACTGGGAAAAGCGTATTTTTATGGAGAGTGTGTCCCGCAGGATTCTGTGATGGCGGTGGAATGGCTCCGAAAATCGGCGGAAAATGGTTATTATGAAGCACAGCATCTGTATGGAATGTGCCTCATCACGGGACAGGGAATTGAGAAGAATGTGGAAGAGGGAAGAAAGTGGCTCCGAAAAGCGGCTCCGTACGTGCCGGACGCGGAAATTTATCTGAATGCGATCGAGGCGGTTGACGAGGCGGAAGTGAGAGCTGTCGAGGCGAAAAAAGAA
>JAUNAI010000384.1:1744-3186 GCA_030527705.1 Planctomycetia bacterium
GTATGGGAAACAGGAATGGGAAAAAGGAAGAAAGAAAAAGGAAAAGACGGGGCGCGCAAGCTGGGTAAAACAGTATCGGGAGGAGTGATAAAATGACGTTTACGGTGGGGGAATTTTATAAGAGATGGTGAAAGCCTCTCCTTTTTAGCTTGAATATTTCATATACAGGAATGAAATAGCGTTAGGACTGGGTACGCGACGCCCTCGTCCACATTAAATTGCGTAAAATCCTAGTGTTTAGGGGGTAACCAGCTTTCTACGGATGCAGACGTCCGCGAACCCAGTGTATTCCAGTGCAAAACGGCGTTCCAAAATGAAATATTCAGGCTAAAATCTGGGGCTTTTTCTGAAAATTTCGACTGAAAACGGATTTTTTTTCTAAAAGCGTCTAAAATCGGTCTCCCCCTCCTTTTATATTCTGTGTATTATGGTAAAATAAATTTGGTATTATTTCTACTTTTCACGAAATTCAGGAATAAAAACGGATAAAGAACGGATAGCGTATGTATACTTACGTATTGAATATTATGTCGGATGACCATCCCGGCATCATCGCCGCGGTTACGTCGGCAGCGGAAACGCTCGGAGCGAATATCGAATCATGTAGCCAGACTGTTTTGGGTGGTTTTTTCACGCTAATTATGATTGTGAACCTTCCGGAAGAAATGCCGGCGGAGAAACTGCGAGAACATGTTCTGAATCAGACGGCACATGCCTGTCAGGTAGATATTTCTGTACGTCAGACAACCCGTGGAGAATTGACCGTGAAACAGTCGGAGCGTTTCGTGTTGACCGCGTTCGGAAATGACCAGCCGGGCGTCGTGTGTCGATTCAGCGAGTATCTGGCGGACCACGAGATGAATATCCTCGACATGTACGGTTGTCGGCAGAAAAACGCGGACGGCGAGGTGCAGTTCCTCCTAACCGCGCAGGTTGAAATTCCGTCGAAATGGAACCTTGCGATGCTCCAGTGCGACCTGCAGAATATCGGCGCGGACTTGAATTTCACGGTCGTTCTGCAACATGAAAACATTTTCATCGCGACGAATCGGGTACGGTTCCGTTAAAAAAGAAAAGAAAAGAAAAAAAAAAAGAACACAAGAAAAGCAAGCAATCGAAGATTGCGATTAAGAGTTTTTTGAAAGAGGGGGCTGGGGAGAAAACAATTTTGCAAAAATGTTTTCTTCCCACGAGCGTCACGACATGACGGGTAGCCGATTTCTCCCAAAAGGGTGAAATTGGCGTTGGTGTTTAGGTACACGACACAAAAACATTCGTGAGGCGGGGAACATTTTTGCAAAATTGTTCCCCCCTCACACTCCCCCCTCAAAAAACTCTTGATATTTAAATAAATAAAAAAATAAATACAAGAAAAGCAAGCGTTCGTAGAACGCGATTAAAAGTTTTTTTGGAATTTTTTAATACCGACGCAACGTATAATC
>JAUNAI010000385.1 GCA_030527705.1 Planctomycetia bacterium
CGGAAACGGAAAATGGAGCAGAGATGGAAGAGAGTGAGAATCCAGACCGCCTGCAATTCACACGACGGAAACGGTCGCGTATTTACTCCGGTGAAGACCCAGTACTGAATTTCGATGAAGCGACACAGGAAGTCACTGAGAATGCGGTTAAAAATGCACCAGAAAATCAGAGTTCAGAAACTGAGAAGGATAATAAAGCGAATACGGACGGTGACTCAGCCGGAAGTGGTAACATAAACGGAAACGATGAAGTGGATACGGAGAATGAATCGGAAATAGACCCGGAAACCTCGGTAAATGTGGCGACTCCGGGTGATGAGGCAGTGAAGGAAAAGTCGGCAGGACCACGACTAGAAGCGTTCCGGATTCATGCTCCGGCAGTCGAGTATCTTCCGGCGGATTGGGTGGAAAAACTCGCGATTCCACTGGAGTCGGTGAGCATTTCAGGACGGCCAGTAAGTACGCTCGTTCAGTTCGCATCGCAGATGGCGGGAGAACGGATTCAGGCGGACTGGAAACAGCTGGAGACGCTCGGTGTGTCGATGGAAACGCCTATCACGCTCGCGCTGGAGGGAACGACACTCCGTGAAACGCTGGAAACGGGACTTTATTCTGTCGGCCTCGGAGTAATTCCAGTCGGTACAAATCTCCGTGTTACAGGCTGGGAAGCGGCTGAAGTCACACGAACTGTGGCGGAAAAAGGAGAGAAGGCCGGAAAACATATTCTGGAACTTGAAGATCTAGTGGCGACTTTCGCGTCGGAGAGTTCAGGAAAACTAGGAATTGGCGAGTTCGAACGTATTATTCCGATGTTCGTACATCCTGCGCTCTGGGAAAAATGGGGTGGTCCGGGACGAATAAATGTGAACGTGGCTAAAAAACGGATTACACTCCTTCAGTATCCGTCGGTGTCTCAGGAGGTGGAGCTTTTCTTTGATAAAATCCGACATGCACGGAACATGGAAATGAAAAACCTGCCGACAGCGAGCGGGAAACGACGTATGACACTCACGGACGGTACGGAAATTTGTGACACGGAGATTCTGCCACGTTATGCACTGTCAGAGAAGGTGCGACGGCTGCCGATTACATGTGATTTAAGTGATGGAAGTACATTACGAAATACCCTTACGGAATTATTCCGGTGTGCGGATGCGAAAGTTATTATGGATGAGGCCGCAATCGCGAGAATTCCGATTACCGCCATAATTCGGGACGCAGATGTGCCAGATTTTGAGGGAAAGAAACCTGTTTTACCCGACTCAATTCTCGATTTACCGTGCGTGTACCGATTCGAGGAGATTCCGCTGGAAGAGGCGGTTTCAGATGTGCTGAAATCAGTTCCTCTATGCTGTTACCCTGTGGGACGTGATACGTTTTTCCTCACGACGACGGAGGATGCACAACGGAAAATGCTCGTGGACTTCTTTCAGGTCGGGGACATCGTGAAAAATCCGGAGATGGCTGGAACCATTCTGAATGGAATCTGCGAGACGATTTATCCGAAAACGTGGAGCCAGAATGGAGGGAGGGGCGCGATTTATTTCGACGTGCCAAGCCGATCATTTATCGTACGACAGAATCCGTATGTCATTTATAGTATCGAGATGTTCTTGAAACAGTACCGTGAACGTCAGAATCCGGAAGCTCAGATGGAAAAATAATAAAGGGATGAGGATGTACTGGAAATACGGAGGAACTCCACCAAGTAAAGGGGAATGCTCATGTGTGTCGTCTCCCGATAAATCCGTATCTCTTAAAATGTAAGGAAGGTTATCATTCAGAAAGGTGTAAGTGATGATGAAAGTGATTTCGACGCCAGAAGCTCCGGCAGCGATTGGGCCATACTCGCAGGCGGTGGAAATTCAGGGATTTCTGTATCTTTCCGGCCAGATTCCGTTAAATCCCGAAACGGGAACTTTAGAAGGAACGGATATCGAGACCCAAACGAAACAGGTGATGAAGAATATCGCGGCCGTCTTGAAAGCAGCAGGAACCGATTTCACACACGTGGTGAAAACGACCTGTTTTCTAAAAAATATGAGTGATTTCACGGTATTTAACACGATTTACGCAGATTATTTCGTGAGCCGTCCTGCTCGCTCGTGCGTTGCCGTCGCTACGTTACCGAAAGATGCGCTTGTTGAGGTCGAGGTCGTCGCAGTATTACAAGAAAAATGGTAACTTATACAGACTCCCACTCTGACAGTTTTTCACTCACACGGCTTTTCCGCTTTCTACGCAGGAAATCATGATACAAGATGGGAAAGAGAGACCGACTTATAAACGTTTCCTTTCCCATTTTTCAGTATCATTCTCCTCATAGCGGCTTTCTATTCATTCTGTAAACGTCATTTCCAAAATGCAACACACTTCCAAAATGCAGCGTACTTCCTCCGGAATTCAGCCTACCTCAAGATTCAGCTTCTATCCGAGATTCAGTGCACTTCCGGGATTTCAGTAGGTGGTGTACCTGTGAAAATAGCATAACGGATATTCGCATGATTCCGGTCGATATCCGACTGATTCGCAATCAACCAGGCTAAAAGGAACGCGAAAAGGACGACTCCGAGCGTCAGAATCCAGATTCTCCAATCGGTCGGCAGGCCTAAAATCGACATGAGTAACATAATAAAAACCAGACACAGTGCGCAACACAGAATCATACACGAAATACTTCCGAGTTGTATTCTTGTGTTCGTGCGGAAGTTCTGAATCTCATTCTGATACGTTTTTTCGAGAGCCAGAAGGCCATCATACACAATCGGCAGTCCGTCACTGTAAACATGGTGAGCTGTAGGTGATGCGATATTCTGATTTAGAATCCAACTTTCATAACGCAGAGCCTGCCGGAAAAGGGACTTCAGCGCTTCCGTTTCAGTGACCACTTCAGTGACAGTCTCTGTATCCGTATTACCACCCGTTTCAGTAACTTTTTCTGTAACTGTTCCGGAATTCGGTTTCGGTATCTGGATACAGTGGTTCAATTGACCAAAAACCTGGTTTAAGGCCGATAATTCCGGGAGATGATACCGGTGTAAGGACGCGATTTTTGGAGATAATGCACTCCCTAAAAGGCGACTTGCAGCAGAAACCTGCGCAGGCGTGAGTTGCGACGGCGTGGATTCCATCGTCTGGGCTAATTCCGTGGATAGGACATTCCGTGTATGGTCTTTCCGTGTAT
>JAUNAI010000386.1 GCA_030527705.1 Planctomycetia bacterium
CTCAAAATCAAGTTCCGAAGTTGAAGTGAAAACGAGCACGGAAGAAAAACCTGAAAATTAAACAATGAATAAAAGAAGGTCGTAAACCATGAGTAATTCCAACGTAGCATGTCGCCTTGCGAATTTCGCCAAAACGCAGCCGGACCAGATTGCGGTGGTGGAACCGCTCAAGTATCGGAACGGAAAGCGGCAGTATAAGCGGCAGTATAAAACGATTACGTTCCGTGAGTTGGACGAGGACAGTGACCGAATTGCCTCTGCACTGCAGGAAATGGGTGTTCAGAAAGGGATGCGACTTGCACTTCTGGTCACGCCGGGAATTGATTTCGTTTCGTGTGTTTTCGGCCTTCTGAAATCTGGTGCGGTCATGATTCTGATTGACCCGGGAATGGGGAAAGGGAATCTTTTCCAGTGTCTCGAGGATGCCGACCCGGACGGTTTTGTGGCGATTTCAAAAGTCCATGCTGTCTGGCGTTTCATGCGGTTACGGTACCCCAACGCGGAATTTTCGCTTACGGTTGGGCGTCGATGGTTCTGGGGAGGTCCGACATTACAGATGTTGCGCGAGCGTCCGTGGCCCGGTCCGTGTGTGGCGGAAGTAACGGATGATGACCCTGCTGCTATCATTTTCACGACGGGAAGTACTGGTGCTCCGAAAGGCGTGCTCTATCAGCATCGGACATTTAATACGCAGGTGGACGAGATTTCTAGGCAGTATGGAATTCAGCCGGGACAGACTGATCTGCCTGGTTTTCCGATGTTCGGGCTGTTTAATTGCGCGATGGGGTCTACGGCCGTCATTCCTGATATGGACGCAAGTCGTCCTGCAGCGGTGAATCCGGAAAACATTCTGGAAGCTGTCCGTGACTGGAATGCGTCACAGTCTTTCGCATCGCCGGCTGTCTGGAAGTCCGTAGGACGCTGGTGTCATAAAAATGGCGAGAAACTCGAAAATATCCGTATGATTCTCTCTGCGGGCGCACCGGTACAAGAAAATGTTCTGCGTAGTATTCGTGACATAATCCACCCGGACGGCGAGATTCACACACCGTATGGCGCGACGGAAGCGCTCCCGGTAGCGACGATTTCTTCGCGTGAAATTCTCGGCGAGACCGCAGCCGAAACGCGAAAAGGTGCTGGTGTCTGCGTCGGTCGGCATTTTCCATCTATCCGCTGGAAAGTTATTCGCATTACGGACGAGCCGCTTCCGCGACTGGAGGACACGGAGGAACTTCCGAGAGGTGAAATCGGAGAATTAATGGTCACAGGACCGCAGATTACGCGTGAATATGTGACACGGAAGGAAGCCAACGCGCTGGCGAAGGTGTATGAAACCGTTCCAAAAACCGTCGGTGGCGGGGAAAATACGGGAAATACCGATACTCTGGATACGCAGAATACACAAAATACGCAAGAAATCGTCTGGCACCGCATGGGAGATGTCGGGTATCTGGACGACCAGGACCGATTCTGGTTCTGCGGACGGAAGGCACACCGCGTTGAAACGGCAACTGGAACGCTTTTCACGATTCGGAGCGAGGCAATTTTCAATGAGCACCCAGCGGTAAACCGTTCTGCGCTCGTCGGCATCCCGGAAGTGGGCTTACCGGAGGGAAAACTGAAGCCGGTAATGATTATTGAGTTAAAAAAGAAAGCGTCTATTCACGACACGGCGTATCAGGAAACGTTGCGTACGGAGTTACTCGCACTCGCGAAAAACAGTCCACTAACGGAGACGATCGAGACGATTTTATTCCATGCTTCCTTTCCGGTTGATATCCGGCATAACGCGAAAATATTCCGCGAAAAGTTGGCAGTCTGGGCGTTGGAGAAATTAAAGAAGTAAACATGCTGTGAAGCGGACAGAACCGAAGATTCCGAATGGATTAAATTATAAAATCGTCGATGACCGCGTGATTATCACGAAATCTTCGGTTATCGGTTCTTTAATCATCCCTGAGTTCATTGAAAATCTTCCCGTAACGGAAATTGAAGCTAAAGCGTTTTATTTTTGCGTTCACCTGAAATCCGTGAATATTCCGGAAGGTGTAACGGAAATCGGCGACAAGGCATTCGATTACTGTAAGCATTTAACCTCCGTAATCATCCCTGCCAGCGTCGCTAAAATCGGTAGCGACGTGTTTTTTGATTGTTACAGCTTAACCGAAATTCAGGTCGCGGATGATAATCTGAATTATAAGAGCATCGACAACGTTCTTTTCTCGAAAGACGGGAAAATTTTGGTGAAATACCCCAATTGGGGACCCAGCGAGTACCGCGTTCCTGATGGCGTGACCGAAATTGCCAAATATGCGTTCCTTGATAACGTGGACCTGCGGTCAATCATCATTCCGAATGGCGTAACCACAATCGGAGAATGCGCCTTTCGCTACCACGGAACCCTAGAATCCATCATCATTCCAGAAACCGTGACGAAAATTGAATACCGTACCTTCTTCAGCTGCAAGAATCTAACGTCCGTAACCATTCCTGCGAGCGTGACAGAAATCGATTCTGAAGCGTTTTATATTTCTGACCAGATCACCATTCACTGTTTCCGAAATTCCTACGCGCAACGGTATGCGGACGAACTGGAAATTCGTGTCGTCATCATGGACAAGTAGGTTTCACGCCCACTTTTTCAGCTCTGCGACCAGCGAGGGCATGTCGGCATTTTCTGCCTCTGCGTCCGGAGGAAAACCGAGTTTCCGAAGTACGTTACTTGTCAGGGAACTGATACTTACTATTCGTGTTTTTCGGAGCGACTCGCCAAAAAGCCGAACCGTCGCCGACGCAATCGCGGAACTCGTCACCGTTACCCAGTCCACACTTCCCGTCTCCAGCGCCACTTGGATTTCTGGGTTCCACTGTGTACTTTCCTCCGTCACATCCATACTGGAATATGCGACCACCTGCGTCACATCTCCCCCTGCTTCACGGAGCGTGTCCGCAAGAATTTCCCGTCCGCGACTTGCTCGAATCAGCAAGAAACGTGTCCTACCGGCCGCTTTTCCCTTTAGTCCATCCGCCAGATTCTCTGCACGATACGTTTCCGGAACGAAATCCACCGGGAATCCCGATTCTTCCAACGCTCGCGCCGTCCCGGGACCAATTGCCGCCACTTTCAGCGTTTCAGGAAAGTTCCGATTCACAAATACCTTTACCGACTGATTT
>JAUNAI010000387.1 GCA_030527705.1 Planctomycetia bacterium
GCTGCTCCGGCTGAAGAAGCTGCCCCGGCTGCTGAATGAGATTAATTATTAAAACGAATCGATGATTTGTTTCCCGCCGAATACTGCCGTGTTCGGCTTTTTTAGTTATAAAACTGTATCGATTTCTGATACACTTCTACATTTTTCTTATGTTTTCATCTTCCAAAAAAATATCATTTTCGTCTAGCATTATTTTTCTAAATCGTGTAAAATAATAGGGTGCATCTCTTGACATTCAAAAAATCGGCCAAAAACATAAAACTGGAGTACAGATGGCACGTGTAATTCGGCGCTCACGATGGATATGGTTACGATGGGGAATTTTTCTCCTCATCGCCGGGAGCGTTTTGGCTCTGTGTTTCGTGCTGTACGAGTTGGACGCCATTATTCATCGCCGTACGTCAGAAGTTCTTCAGAAGCGTTTCATCGCTGCGAATGTCACCGTTGCCTCCGCACATCTCGTGAAAGATGAAGGAATCGAGCTTTCCCGATTCTTTCTTCTTGCGGATTACATGCCGGAAAATCAGACTTCTAGAACCACATCACCAGAGGATTCTGTGTCACACGACTCCACATCTGTGTCACACGATTTCACATCTGCGTCACACACGCAATTATTTCCGCCGGTTATCCAGTCCGAACGTGTTATGCTTCAGTGTCCGTCACGGCTGGATGAACTTGCGACAGCTAAAGAAATTCCGATTGAAAACATCATTTTCGACACCGCGACAATTCATACTTACCGTCGTCCCGATGGTTCTTGGTCGCTTTCTGCACTGAAAACGAATCCGAATGCAGTCTCGAATTTTCCCGCACCAACGATTCAGTTCCGTAACACATCAATCGTCCTCCACGACATGACCGACACACAGATGGAGCGAAAACTTGTACTGCGAAATGTGGAAATGACCATCGATACTGTGGAAAAAACGATGCGGAATTCACAGGACCAGCCCGTTCTTAACGCGGACGGAACGGAAAAGGAACTCATATATTTACCCTTCCGTGGGACGGCCGAATCGGAATTCTGCTCCTCAATTTCATTTTATGGAAAATTTTATCCGAAAGAAGGGGAAATTCTTGTGGAAGTGGATCTTGTGGGATTTCAGTATTCCGAGGATTTCCGTAACTCGATTCCTGTCGAAATAGCTGAGAGATTCCGCGAGTTACGCCATATCCGTGGTCAGATAGACGCGCATGTGAAAGTCGCAGCACCACTGGATGATTTTAATTCTGCCCAATTCCGTCTTGATGGGAAAATGACTGATGGACGCTCGACAGATCCACGTTTTCCGAAACTAATTTCCAGTCTGGCAACGGATTTTCAAATCACGAATGACGGATTCCATTTTCCGAATTTTTCTCTCCGTTTCGGCGATGGTCTCTTAAACCTGAACGTCCTTCAACGTGGTTACGGCCCGACCGCCACGAAACGTATACGTTCCCAGATCCGGAAAATTGAGCTTTCCGAAGCGTTTTTCAGTATCCTCCCTGAGAGCCTACAGAAACTTATGCGTGACCTTTCTCCGACCGGGCAATTCGACATGGACGCGGAATTTCTTTTCGACGGAATTTACTGGAACCTGTCCGGCGACATTCTCTGTTCCGACATCAGTATCACTTACGCCAAATTTCCTTACCGACTTGACCAATTAAACGGAAAAATTCAGCTCCGCGGCAGTCAGGTTCAATATAACTTCCAGTCGCAGGATCAGCGTGTGCGCATCGACGGTAATTTCACTTCCTCCTCGAAACAACATCCGCAGTCTCCGACCGGGAGTGTCCAGATTTCCGCACAACGGATTCCAGTCGACGAGCAACTTCTTACCGCCTGTCCGCATGAAAGTTCCGAGTTCCTCCGTTCACTCGAAATCGGTGGAAGTGTGAACATTTCCGCGAATTACCAATTCGACATGAATCCTAAGAGTCCACTGACAGATTCTAAAATCACGGTCCAACTTCTGAAAAACTCCTGCCGTTATCGTGCATTTCCGTATCCGTTACGGAATATGGAAGGAACGATTTTTATCGAGAACCGAACGATTTCCGCATCGCGAATTCGTGGATTTAATAACGCTGCGGAAGTGAATCTTTCTTTCCATGCAGCATTACCGACCAAGTTGGTATCCCCCATTCAGACGGAGAAAAATAATGAATTCCGGGCGATGATTACGCCTGATAATCTGGCTGTCTTCCAGACACCTGACGTGACGAGTCAGGCGGAAGACTTAACGTTCAAGAATCTTCACAACGCACCAGATTTCCAGAAGTTATCTCCGAAAACGGAACCGGTCGAGTGGGAAATCCAGATTCAGGGAACGAATGTGACACTTGATGAGGAACTTTACGCGAATCTTCCAGACGAAGTAAATCAGGTTTTCCGCTATATTCAGCCTTACGGAACGGTCAACGTTCATTACGCATACAGTTCTCCCACCTCGACGCAACCGACACCGCGTCATCAGTCCTTACTGGTAGAAACCGTGAATAACGGTATCCGTGTTTCTCTTCCCGCCATGAATTACTGGCTGGACAATTTTCAGGGAAGTTTCCAGTATCAGAATGGTCAATTTTCTCTCACGGACTTCAGTGCGGTCCATGAATCCACGCGTTTTTCCGGAAAAGCCACAGGAAGAATTCAGTCCGTAAACCAGTGGAGTTTCCATTTCGACCGTCTCACAATCGACGGAGTTCGTTTCGACCGTGACCTGATGGGTGCACTTCCGGAAGAAGCCCGTATTTTAATTGCCTCGAAACGTCCAGCCGGCGCACTGTATTATAACGGACTTCTGGACCTTCATTATGACAATCGGTCACCAAAACCATTTTCACTCGACTGGCAGGGTGAACTGGGAATTGCGGCCGGTGCGCTTTCCATTTCTTTCCCAATTACAGCGATTAACGGCGGAGCAAAAATCCATGGGCACTGGGACCAGAATGAGTTTTACTGTGGTGGTGAGCTGAATATCGACTCTCTTTTCCAGCAGAATATCCAATTCACGCAGATTCGTGGTCCACTCTGGGTCGATAATCGCCAACTTCTTCTCGGAGGAGACGCCGATCGGCTTATGCAGGCGAAACTAGGCAACGCACAGAATAGTCCAGCTTCACGCTTCCAGAATTATACGCAGAATAGCATACAGAATCCAACACAGAATCCA
>JAUNAI010000388.1 GCA_030527705.1 Planctomycetia bacterium
AGTTAAACATGGCATTAATGATGGCACCAGATAAGGAATATTTTATTCAGAATTTCCTGAAACAATCTCGATGATTCAAAAAATTATCGGAATTGAAGGTTGTACGTGATAAATATGAATAAAATTTAATCAATCTACGAAACAGAGCCTGAAACAGGTGCGACCGCTACGCAGAATTGATGTATATACTCAATTTTGAATATTTAACGGTTAAATCTGTTGTGTTAATGTTATCAACAGTTATAGAACATTTTATATAAGATTTTAAAATGAAAAGTGAATTATGCCATCTATTTCAGATTTTGTGACATGCTGTTACGAGGATTCTGTTATGGATAGGTAGCCATACGAATTTAAATGTGTATTTTTAGTATTTATATTGTGTTTTAAAGGTTTTTCCACGATGCAACTCGGTTTTGGACAACAAACATCACTTACGCAGACGACCGCGACACAGCAGTTACAGCAGCTTCGACGGATTCAGATGATGACAGTCCTGCAGTGCCAGCATCAGGAACTTCAGGAATATCTGGAACAGGAATACGAAGAAAATCCGTGTCTCGAAATTCGTGAAAAAACGCTTGCTCCGGAAGACATGCCGGAACGGAAAGAGGTGCGTCAAGATACGGAAACGGAGCGTTTTGACCGTCTCGATGCGATGGGGGAGGATTACTCTTATTTTCAGGAAGAATATTCCCGACCGTCACGGTCTGCGCAGGAAGAAATGAGCGAAAAACATCAAGATTGGCTCGAAAATATCCCCGAAAACCCGCAGACGCTCCCGGAATTTCTATATGACCAACTCGTACTTCTATCGCTTTCTCCCGAAAAAAAGGAGGCGGTAGAGAAAATCATTTTTTCCCTCGATGCACACGGTTTCATGTCAACACCACTGGAAGACCTTTTCGGACTTGATCCGGAGCAGCTGAAACTTGGAAAATCAGCGCTCTCCGTCGTGCAATCGTTGGAACCGCTGGGTGTCGGAGCACGAAATTTGAAGGACAGCCTTCTGATTCAGATTTCCGCACGAATGAAACATCCGGAATTATATGACACACTGAAAAATCCGGAAGAAGAGGATGATAATAAGGAAGGTGAGAAACCGGATTATCCCGCAATGCAACTTCTCCTAACACGGTACGCACGTGATTTAGAGAGTAACAGTATTCCGAAAATTGCACGTGAAAGTGGTATGAGTGTTGAGAAGATCTATGCACTTTTACGTCAGCTTTCCCGACTGAATCCGAATCCAGGTCGGGATTTCAGTCCACGTGGTGCGACAGTAAAACCTGATTTATTCTGTGTACAGGATGAAAACGGGAAATGGTCCGTCGCGCTGGACGAAAGCGGAATTCCGGATTATTATCTCAATACACGTTGGGGAAAATGCTGTCAGAATGACCAGGAACGTGAGTTCATGCACCGAAAACAGAACGCGGCGAAATGGCTTCTCGAGGCGGTTCAGATGCGGCGTGAAACGCTTCTGGCAGTGGGAAACGCGCTAATTGAAATTCAGGCGGACTTCCTCGAAAAAGGAGTGAAGGCACTCAAGCCGTTAACGGAGAAACAACTGGCAGAAATTGTCGGAAAACATCCGTCCACAATTAGTCGAGCGGTCCGGGGAAAGTGGATTCAGACACCACGCGGACTATTTCCGCTCACTGATTTCTTCAGTGCGAGCGTTGCGCCGTCTCAGACGCAGGCATTTTCCGCTATTCGTGATGAAGAATCTGCTTCTCGTGATGCCGTTCAGTCACAACTTCTGGAGCTCATCGCGAATGAGGATAAAACGCAACCGCTTTCCGATGACCAACTTGCGACGATGCTGAATGTGGCGCGTACGACAATTAATAAATACCGGAAAGAACTTAGCATTCCGAGTTCCCGCCAACGTCGTGTTTATCAGTAGAAATTTCCTCTGATTCACGAAATCTACGAAAAAATCTCCGCCCTCCGATATGCAGGCAGAGATTTTTTATTTCAGAACACGCATTTTCATGATTATAACAGTATTTTCATGACTCATAATAAGTGTTTAGGATTACAATGTGCATTTACCCATTCTCATACGTATTTATCCACAGATAAGACCGTTTTAACACCATATAATTCGGTTTTAATACGCTTTCTGTAACACATGAACTGCTTCACGGAGTTTCTGAACCAGTTCTTGAATTTCTTCTGGATTTTTCGGGTGTTTCAACCGTTTCGGTATCCGAATCTGACTTGGGACGGCACGTGTATACTCGAATTTTCGTCCAACATCTTCCAATGAAATCAGTCCCCGCATTATCCGATTTCCGAACCACACACCGGCTATATCCGCGTTCAGGTCAGTCACGTCGAAACCACTCCCACCTTCCCGGTCATCATTTAGTTCTTTTTCCACTCCGATATTTTCCACGATTTCTGGCACTATCTGAACGGAAAGTGCTGCCGAGAGCCAGAAATGCTGGCTGTGGTCCTGCCGACCGAAAACGGAAACGTCATTTCCCACGATTTTTCGCCGTAATTTCTTAATTTCAGGTGTTTCCAACGCACGAAAACGCCGACCATAAACAGGAATTTTCCCTACCGCACCACTCGGTTCCAGAAACAGGTGGCATGCCAACAGGAAGGCACCACGAGCCGCTTTACCTTCCGGAGAATCCGCTGTTCCCGTCCCACCAACTTCCAGCGCCGCCCAAGCTGCGTAACGGACGATTTTCTCCCCTTTTACATCACCAGTCTGTTTCCCCGATGCATCATAATTCCGTAACGGTTCCTCCTGCGCTAACGCCAGTAAAGTACGCACGACCACATAACGCGCCGTCCGAATCGGCAACTCCATATCATCTACTTTTTCCGTTTCCCATGGCGTCGCAGTCATTTCTCGCATCATTTTCTGTAACGCCTGCACTTCCGGCGATAAAGTCGTCGTAACCTCCACTTTCGGCGCAGTTTTCTCAGTTTCCACTTTTAAACGAGGTGTCACCGAAGATGACGAAGGGGAGGGGGATAAATTTTCTGCTATTTTCCCCTTTTTTTTGCTATCTTCTGTATCTTTCTTGTTTTTTGCCACCTCCACATCTTCCAAAATTCTTTCATTCTCCGGCATGGCTGACGTTTCCGACATGACTGACGGCGTTTCCTGTGTAGCTGATGTTTCCTGTGTAG
>JAUNAI010000389.1 GCA_030527705.1 Planctomycetia bacterium
TCCCGACAGGGTGAAATTCGGCGTTGGTGTTTAGAGGATAAACTCATTACGCAAGATTCCACCCTTCGGGAGGAACTTGCTAACCGTCATGTCGTGACGCTCGTGGGAGAAACCATTTTTGCAAAATAGGTTTCTCCCAGACCCTCTTCCAAAAAAACTTTTAATCGCAATCTTCGATTGCTTGCTTTTATGTATTTGTTTACTTAATATTTAGGGAGTTAAAAATGTTAGTAAAATTCAAAGATATTCTTTCTCTGGCGGAAGCGAAATCATTCGCAATTCCGGCGTTCAACTCGTATAACATGGAAACGACGATCGGAATCATGCAGGCGGCGGAAGAGAGTGGCTCGCCAGTGATTATTCAGGCGTATTCGCGTCTTTTTGAATACGGAACTGCTTTCTATCTTGCTCCGACGATTCTGAAGGCGGCAGAGGAATCGAAAGTCCCCGTCTGTTTCCATCTCGACCACGGAACCGGTGAAATGCCCGTCATGCGTGCGCTTCGTTATGGGTGTACAGGAATCATGTTCGACCGTTCTTCTCTTCCATTCGAGGAAAATGTAACGCAGACGAAACGCATTGTGGACCTTTGCGACGCTTGCGGCGTTGGCGTTGAGGGGGAGTTGGGCCACATCGGCACGACGAAAGAAGAAGTGACGGAATACGTCTACACAGAAGTGACCGACGCGGTAAATTTCGTTTCTCGGACGGGCGTCGTTGCGCTTGCGATTGCCGTCGGAACCGCTCACGGTCGGTACAAAAAGGCACCGGAGGTGAACGTTTCGCGAATTGCGGAAATTCATAAAGCGATCCCCACCTCGGTCGTTCTCCACGGCGGAAGCGGAATCCCGGATGAACAGGTCCGCGACGCGATTGCCGCTGGGATTCGGAAAGTCAATTTCGGCACGGACGTCTGCTACTCCTTCCTCGACAAGGTTTTCGCCACGTCACGGGAAGTCTTCGCGGTCGACGTTTTCATGCGTGACGCCATCGGCGCGGTAAAGGATTTCGCACTCGAAAAAATTCGTCTCCTCGGCTCGGACGGAAAAGCGGAGTAATCCTACATTTCCCTTATATAATAACAATTAAATTAAAACCAGATAAAAAAAGGAGTACATTATACCTTTTTAAGCCCATAATTATTGTTTGACTAATTAAGTACCGTAGGATATTTTAGTAAATAGCTAAAGCCCTACGGTGCTATAACGGACGAGAGATATCCGCCTCCAGTCTTAAATCATAAAAAGGAACGTTTCCATGATACCTCCCACTGTTGCCTTACAAAAAATCGATACGTCGTTTTTCTGCCTGCCGTTGGTTATGGTACTGGCAATCGCGGTGCGTATATACTTACAGCAAGCGTGCTACATGCTGAATATTCCACTCGTTTGTTTTGTAGGGCTGTGCGTGACCGCCCGATTCAGCCTCTGGCCAGAACGCGAGCTGTTGGGAGTGTCGAGAAGTAGCGGGAATACCGTGTTCTGGTTCTCCGTACCCGTCGCGCTGATGTACGTGATGTGGTGCGTCGAGCCGTTCCTCTGGTGGGCGACGTCGCAGAGCGGATTCTTTTTTGCCTCGTTCGTGTCGCTATCCGTTTTATGGTTGATGCCCTTCCTGCTTTTCGTAACGAAAGTGGCAAAATGCATTGATAGCGGGCCTGTGACCGGTGCAGTGTGGGGAATCATCGTTGCGAGTTTCATCTTTCCATTCACGATTATCGAAGTGGAAAAAATCGTAGCATTTCATTTGTTGCTACTGTTTTTACTGTCACTTCTGCTTATGTTTCTGTTTTTAGGACTAGATCTACGGAAACGTGTGGCAGAAGGTTTCCCGAAAGTTGCTACGACGCCGGAAATGTTGGAAATGTTGGAAACGCCGGAAATATTGGAAACGACAAATATGTCGATGTCACACGGTGTATTACGGTGGGTACGTTGGGGGATAACGCTGGTGTTACTGGTACTCATGACGTTGTTGACCGTTGCGATGTTGGCGTGGTGGTGTCTCGGCGACAGCGTAGGACCGGCGGAACGCGATGTAAATAAGATTCTTCTGCCCCGGATGATTTACGGTATTCTGGGGATTTATATGCTGGCACAGTTGTGTTTTGTGCTTGGTTCGTATTCTGCCAAGACGCTGGTGCTGAATGTTGGAGCGCTGGCGGTGTTGGTGGCGTCAGTGGTGTTTTGGCAACCGTTCCTTTTTCCTGTATCGGCGTTATTGACACTCGTGCCGCTCTACCATCTGGCGTGTCACATGGGAAATGAAACGCAGGAAACGTGGCAATTCGTTTTCGGAATACTCGCTGTGTTGCTCATCATGCCACTTTTCATGGCGTATTACAAGTTCACGATTCCACTCATGTTCGTACTGGGAATCGTGCTCCTTTTCGTACTTTTCCGGGTACTCGAAGCGTTGAGGTGGAAACTCTGTGTGAAAAGTTAACCAGAAAAAGATTGTTTTATGATATATTTTGAGATATAATTTGAGATATATTTTAATTAGAAAAAGGTTTTATCATGGCTGACATCACTGGTATCGGGGCGAATGTTTACGATACGTTAATTAAACTTGCGGAATTTCCGACAGAAGACACGAAAGTCTGCGTAGAAACGGTCGTTACGAGCGGTGGCGGACCGACGGGGACGGGGCTTGTCGCAGCAGCGAAACTCGGCGCATCGTGTTCCATCGTGGCTGTGCTTTCCACGGACACCGGCGGTCAGTTTTTAATGTCCGACTACGTAAAATATGGTGTCAAAACCGATTTCATAGAAGTACGCGACGGTGAATCTTTCTCCGCAACCGTCCTCCTGAACAGTGCGACGGGTTCCCGTACGTGTTTGCTGAATCGCGGAACGTTACCGAAATTGACACTAAATGACGCGCAAATTGCGGAAATTCTCGGCTCGAAAGTCTTCATGGTAGACGGAAACGAGCTGGAAGCAGCGACGCGGGTGGCGGAAATGGTTCAGAAAAACCGAGAAACTGGACGGTCTGCGACGAAAATCCTCTACGACGCGGGCGGACGGTATCCGGGCGTGGAAAAACTTTTGCCGTTGGTCGATATTCTCATTCCGTCGGCGGAGTTCGCGCGTAGTTTTACGGGAAAGGAGATGCTGGAAGAGGCGGTGCGTAAATTATTCGCGCAAT
>JAUNAI010000390.1 GCA_030527705.1 Planctomycetia bacterium
GAATAGTATGGGAAATAATGATATTTATCTTGAAAGTAATGGAAAAAAGATGGAAAGACCGGTTCAAAATCCAATTTTAACGGAATTAGAGGCGAAAGAATGTTCCGACGCGCGACGGAATGAGATTTTAGCGGAGCTGAAATCGAAAAAGGAGGAAACGTGGCGTGCGCATGAAGATTACGCGTCAGCACTCGCATTCTGTCTGAATCGTGAGAGTGACTGGGAACACCGACTCACACAATTAAAAGAGCTTCGGAAACTCGCGAAAGATACGGACGCCACGCCGAAAACGATTCTTCTCTACGTGCAGTGTGTTTATCATCGGCTAAACGCGGAAACGGAGATGGAGCAGAAACAGAGCTGCTGCGAGACGCTCTATGTTTTCTGTAAATCAGCTCCGCCGATAGAGAAAATACACGAAATCTGCACGCGCGGCATCTTAAACACGCTCCGACAGTGTAATCATCCGATTCTGTCTCGCCGATACCGTGACCAGCTCTGGAGCCTCCTTTTAAAAGGAAAAATGTCACAGAAAATTGTAAGTGACTGTATCAGCGGACTGGAAAAATACACGACCCAGGAAAAAGAACATGCTTTTCAGCTTAAAATGGTCTCAAAATTCGGGAAATTATGTGAGTTATATCCTGAAAATGCGATTGCGTTAAAGACTTATGCAAAAATCCTACAGTTACTGATTTTTAATATTCCGGAAAAGAAACGGAAAAACGTTCTTCTGGAAAGACTGAAAGACCTAGCGAATGACCTGATGGAACGTCGGATTTTACTTCATAAAGCGCTGGAGAACGGTGAGACGGAAAAAAATGACACAACGCTCGCACTCCTTCAGGCGATGGAGGAGGTTCAGCATGAATACGCAATCGGTATAATCGGTCTTATCTGCGCAGAAAGAACCGTAAAAGGTCGGCTGGAGCATCTCGGAATGTTAGAAATGCTTGCGAAACGTCCAGACCCATTTTTTCAGGAAGCCTATACACAGGGAATGGTAGAACTTCTAAAACATGAAAAGAAACCTGAATTCTGTATCGGCTGGCTTGAACAGCTTAAAAAACGGGTAGATGCTCCGACTGCGACGGAAGAAACAATTATTCAGTACGTCGTCGGACTTTATTATACATTAAAACTGGTAAAAGACGTAACACTGGCGGATGAGCTGATGGCACAAATTACGTATTGGCACGAACGAGTACCGTCACTAGACGTGGCAACTCTTCACAGTTGTGCATTACTCATCATCATGCGCAGGGAAACAGATTCCGCGAGGAAACATGAAATGGCTCATACGCTGGTAAATTGGAAAACCGATTGTATCTTGGCTCGTTTCGGAGACATGTATCATCAGTTATTATGTGACTATCTTGAGGAGGAAGAGGATTTCGACATAAAAGAAATTATCCTTCCTAAAGCTCACCTGTTTTTTTAAAGAGATGTTTATACTTACCTATTTTTTAGGAATGTTTACACGCACCTGTTTTTAGGGATTTTCAGGGAGATATTTATATCCGACGCACGATAAGGTAGTTCTAAAACCCATGTTGAGATGTAAAACGATTATAGGAAAGATCGCCCTTTCCTGAATTTTCAAGTGGAATCAGTATAAAGTCTCCCTGCGGGTAATTCCGCTATTTCTTAATTCCGGTATAAGTGCGCCTCCATTACGGATCACCAACGCTCGCGCGTCTACCGTACGAGAAACTCAGATAGCCCGTAAAAGAAAAAGGAGCGTTATACGATCTGGCATAACACTCCCTAATGACGTTAAATACAGGATTATATCTACAGTAAATCAATCCACTGTCCTGTTTTCGCACTTTCAAGAACCATGTCGCATACATACTGTGTCCGCATCGCCTGACGCATGTCCGGTTTATAGTCACGTCCCTCATTCACAGCTGTCAGGAAATCCGCGAAATTGTTGATAAACGTATGTTCATAACCAATCGTCGTCCCCGGCACCCAATAGTGCCCCATATACGGATGCTCGGAGTTCGTGACATGAATATCCTGCCAGCCGACGATATGATCCGGAGTTTTCTGTCCCGTTTCCGGGTCACGATAACGGAAGAACTTCAGACTATGTGGACATTCCAAGTCAAAATAAACTGCCCCATTTTCGCCGTTCAGCTCGAACGTGTTATGATTTTTCCGTCCGCGCGCGTATCGAGTACTGTGGAACGTTCCGAAAGAACCATTCTCGAAAACCGCGATGAAGGCGCAAGCGTCATCAATCGTGACTTTTTCCATTTTCCCAGTCTCGACGTGCATACGTTCCTTGACGAAAATCTCCGTTTTCGCCGTCACACGAGCAATCGGTCCGTTAAGCCATTCCGCAAGGTCAATTGAGTGCGCGAGTAAGTCACCTGTCACGCCAGAACCTGCGATTTTCGAGTCCAACCGCCACAGTGCGGCTCCACCCATCGGGACGTTCTGCGAGATGGTGTAATCTTGATTATAAACCGCATTATAATGGAATGGACGACCAATCCGCTGCTCATCAATGAGCTGTTTCGCGAGTGTAATGGCTGGTACACGGCGATAGTTGAACGACACCATATTCGCGACGCCTGCCTTCTCCACCGCGGCAACCATTTCTTCCGCTTCCTTCATGTTCATACACATCGGCTTCTCGCAGACGACCATTTTCCCCGCCTCAGCCGCCGCGATCACGATGTCATGATGCAGATGATTCGGAACGACGATGTCAATTAGGTCAATATCGTCCCGCTCCACAACTTTCCGCCAATCCGTCTCCACCGACTCATATCCCCACGTCGCAGCATATTCCGGCAACGTTTTATCCACCGAACAGACACACTTCAGAATCGGCTTAAACCCCGTCTGAAAAAAGTGTGGCACCTGCAGATACGCATTCGAGTGCGTCCGCCCCATAAAACCAGTCCCAATCTGTCCAATTCTCAACTCTTTCATCAGTCAGTCCTTTCAAGGTAAAGGTAGGTAGGAAAACAAAAAATACATTTTATCCCGGAAACGGAAACACTCCGAGAACAGAACATCCACCTCTCTAATTCCGTTCAAGTAAATATCCGGCCTCTATTTCCAGTAAGCCCCCGGCTCTAACTTAATTAAAACCCCGTTTCTATTTTCAGTAAACTCTTAT
>JAUNAI010000391.1 GCA_030527705.1 Planctomycetia bacterium
AAATCTCCGTGAAATTTCCGTGAAATTTCTGTGTATTTTGTGGGAAGGCGGAGATCGTTTTAAGAAATAGTGAGTGAATTAAAAGGAAAGTAGACCGAAAAGATAGAAAAAAAGGTCGAAAACCGGTTAAAAAAAGAAAAGGAGAAAATTTCCCTTTAAAATGTGTTGTTTAGGTAAGGTTTTCTGGAAATAACTCTTTTGGTGTTTGGTCTGTTTTTTTGTGTTGGTGAAATTCTTTGGGCGACTGTAAATCTTTCGATGTTTATTTTATAAAAATCCCGATAAAATATTAAAGCATGGGAGAAATCGCAGGAGGAGAGATCGGTTTTTCCTAGATTAATAGTATGAACAGACGTTCAGAAATTTTCGGTATGTGCAGTTATTTTTAAAGGAGAGGTTAAAGATTGCGTAAGTGGTTTTTAACTGGGGCTTTACTCATCATTACTGAATAAAGGTAAAAAAATGAGCACTGCGTTATTATGCGATCCGATTTTGAGTCTCGTCGTGAACGTACTTTCAAGGATTGAAGGGAAAGCGGTTGATTACAAGGATTTATCCATGGCGGCGATTGTACGGAATGGATATTATCTTGGTCTATCCTATAAATCGGAAAATACGTTTGTGATTTGGCGGTCCGGGTGTGATACGGTGGAGTTTTATGACCGTAAAGATTGGACACTTCTGGAATCCGTGCAGGTTGAAGAGAATACCAATTCGGGTATGACGATGAATCCTTCGGTTTCGGCTGCGTAAGGATGGTAGAGGATGTGTAGGGAGGCTGACGTGGAGTTTTTCTGCGTCAGTGTGAGTTGTTGGAAAAGGTGTTTTTCCATAGGGGGATTTCTGCGTGAGGGTGGAAATCCCGACAATTTTCTGTAAAAATGTTGGTTGTGTAACTGGAAGTGTACACCATTATCCGGAGGTGGAGAAGGTGTAGTTATTACGTGCGTTCTGAAATAGAATTTCACACTGGTAATAATTGAGTGACTGATTGTTGAGTAACTGGTTTAAGTAAATTACTTCTGAAGAAAATAGGAAGGGAAGCTGAAATGAAAATGTCTGGGTGTCATTATGGAGTTTTGCGGAAAAGAAATGATGGTGAATGGGCTAAAACGGATCAATCGTCGAGAACATTACGTGTCGAGAATCTAGAAGAACGGTGTTTACTGAGCGTTTCTCCATGGGAATTGGGAGCTGAAAATAATGTGGAAGATTGGCAAGAAACGTGTGTGGAAATTCAGGTGGAAAATGGGACATTCATGGAGTGGGGAAATTTAGAAGAATCCGTGGCGTGGACGGAGAGTGTGGCGTGGACGGGGGGAAGAGAAATCGCAGAATCTCCGGCTATGAATATTGACTCGGTTCTGAGTGAAGTGGGGCAGGAGCCTGAGGCACTGAAGGAAGAGTTTATTTTTAATCTAAATAGCTGTATCGATTCAGAGTATACGATTTATCTTGATTTTACAGGGCATCGGACGACAGGGACGTCGTGGAATCGGAATTATTCTTCAGTGATTAATACGCCAACTTTTAGTCTAGATGAGGATTATAATCACTTTTCGAATGACGAATTGCGCGCAATTTATGATGCGTGGCTGATAGTGGCGGAAGATTTCATGCCGTTTGATGTGAATGTGACGACTGTGGAGCCAGAGAAGATTGGTAAAGGGGCGGTTCGTGTCTGTGTCGGAGGGACGAATGACTGGTATAGTAGCGGGAATGTGGTCGGTGTTGCGTGCTTGACGTCGTTTAATTATAGTAGTGATACGCCGGTTTTTGTGTTCGCGGAGGAATATCAGGTAAAAAGTACGACGGGAATTTCGATTGGGAACACGATTACCCATGAGGTAGGACACTCCATGGGTGCTATTCACGGAACGAATAATAAGGAATGGTATTATGGTGGGCATGATAACTGGTCACCGATTATGGGAGGTGCAGACCATACACTGAATCAGTGGAGTACGACGGAGTATTATGGAGTGTCGCGCGATGAATATCCGGGTGATTTAGAGATGATTACGTCGGAATATCTTTCTTATCGGGAAGATGACCATGCAGAGAGTAAGAAGGGGGCGACAGAAGTTGTGTTTACGGAGGAAGGGATTTTGGGTAGTGGGATTATTGAGCGGAATACCGATGTGGATTATTTTAAGTTGATACTGGGAGATATGGAGGCATATCGTGATTTAACGGATTCTGCGTTGATTGTCGGTGGAATCGGTGGGGTCACGAATCTGGATGTGTTGGTGAACCTGTATGATGTGTCTGGAGAGTTATTACTGACTGTGAATTCGGAGGATACGCTTTATGCAGGGATTGAACTGGCGGAGTTGGCGGAGTTAGGGGCGGGGACGTATTATCTTTCAGTGGAAGGAACCGGCCGGGAACTAAATGGGAATATGGTGTATACGGATTATGGAAGCCTCGGAGCATATACGTTGCGCGTGGATAGTCTGATTCCTGATGGAGATATTCCGGGAAAAATCGCGGAAGCATTTCCGATTCGGTTGGTAAATGGAGTTTATTCAGGGAATGTCACGATTGGAGATGATGAAGAGTATAGTGGAATGACGTATTCCGGTAAGGAGGCAACGTATTTTCTGGATGTGGATATGTATCGGTTTCAGATTTCAGAAAATGATGTAAATCTCCGACATACGATTTCACTGACGTCGGTTGACGGGGAGGATATTCTCACGGAAATACGGATTTTTGAGGCGGAGGGAAAGGAGGTTTTAAGTTATGAGATTTATAAGGAACCGACTGGGGAGGTGGTGTTTATACCGGAAAAGGCGGGGAGTTATTATCTGGGGATTTCGAATGCGCTGAATGAAGAGTATGACCCGATAACGTGGAAGAATATTACAACGTGCCAGGAAAAATATAAATATTCAGCCACGATGAAGATTGAACGGGAAGAACGTCTGTTGTCGACGCCGATTTTACAGGTGGGAAAGGTGGAGACACATGTGATTCAGGTGGAATGGGAACCGATTGAGAATGCAGAGAGCTACACGTTGGAATATCGACAGGTAGGTGAGACTGAATGGACGCAGATTTCTGGAATTCCGGGAGCGACTGGGACGGCTGGAAAAATGGAAATGTCTAGAATGACGGAAATGTCTGGAAT
>JAUNAI010000392.1 GCA_030527705.1 Planctomycetia bacterium
ATTTAGAAGATTTAGAAGTGTCGAAACTCAAAAATTGAAAATGTATGAGAGAAAAATGTTAGTGATTATGATGAAAAATACGTATAATTGGATAATATATAGAAAATATTTAAGAAGTTTTTAAAAAATAGCAAAATTTTACATCTCCCCCCTTTACTGGATTCTCACATCGGGTATAATTTATGATAGTTGACCATTCTGTGTATTCTTCCAGGAGGTTTTCTGGATTATATAGAATGCGTGTATTAAAGCGATTTTGTCTCTTTTTCTGTTTTTTCGGAAGGAAAAAATGTTTTTGGCACCGAAAAAAGGGAAAACCGATAAATTAGGAAAGGTGTATACTTATTTCCTGCCGTTTTGATGGTGTTCTATAATTAGAATAGTTAGATGTGATATTGGGTATAAAATGCGCAAGCATTGGGAATAAATTGTAAAGGAGTCAGGAATGAATAAAGCGCTTAAATTATTCGCAGTAACAGCGATGATGCTGTTCGTGGTTAGTGTTGCTCAGACCGCCTCGGCGTGGTGGGGGCATGTAGGTTACTGGGGCGGTCCGGTTTGGGGCGCACGTGCTTACGCCTATCCGGCCTATTATGGTTATTATGGATACTACGGATATTATGGTTATGACGCTTGCTGTGCACCGGTTGTGGATTGTTGCGCTCCGGTTGCGACGACAGCGGTCGTACCGACTACGCCGGTTGCGACAGTTACCCCAGTCTGTGATTCATGTGGTCCGTACGTAACTTATGCCAGCTATCCGGCCAGTTATGTTCTTGGTTGGCGTCCGGGTCCGATTCGTCGTTTGCTGTTCGGGCGTTATCGTTGGTACGCGGCCAGCTATTATGGTGGTTATTACTACACTCCGGACTGCTGTGCTCCGGTGTATGATGCGGTTCAGGATGCTCCTGCTCAGCAGAATCTGACGCCGGCTCCATCGGATACGGATTCCGCGCCGTCGGTGGTTCAGCCTGAAAAAGATAGTAGCGTTTCGATTCTCCGTGAAAATCCGTATCATTCCGTGAATTACATGATGAAAGAAGCGGTCCCGGCTAATAGTGGTATCGTGACGATTAATGTTCCGAATGACGCTGTCGTTTTCGTGAATGATGTTCGTACCAGTGCGACGGGAAGTAGTCGTTCTTTTGTTTCGTTTGGTCTGACCGAGGGAAATGAATATGATTATGTGATTCGTGCGGAAGTTACGCGGAACGGACAGAAATTCGTCGAAACACAGGTCGTGACGTTAAAGGCTGGCCAGCAGGATTCTGTTTCGTTCTCATTTAATGAATTGACGAAAGCAACGGATATGGTGGTTTCGCTGTAATTGTTAATTCGGTCTAATGAGTAATGCGCACAGCTGCCACGTGGGTAACTGTGTGCATTTTTTGTAGATAGAATTGAAAAATGTCGATATTAATAGAGCCAATAATGGAGTGGTTAAAAGGAGTGAATGAAAGGAGCGTAATTAGGGAATAGCAGAAACACTGAGGAGAAGAAATTCCTGTTCACTAATATATTCTTCTCCTTCGGGAGACTGGAATGTCCCCTCTCCTGTTGATTCTACCATTTCCTAATTTCAGAATGTTCTACTCCTCCATTATAGGTTCTCTAAATTCCCAGAATTTTTATACCTAATACACTATAAAATTCCGTTTTTCCGTTATTTTGCGTTGTTGAAACGACTACTGAAAAGCCCGCCTAACGCTTAATTTTCATGTGTGATTGGTATAATGATTCAGTATTTACCGAATATCCTTTTTAGCGGAGAAAACATCATGCCACACGTCAGTAACCCTCAGAATATCACGCCGGTGGGACTTGCGGTCTTTTTTCTTGTGCTTTTTGGTTTTGTCTTTCTGATTCTGCCGAGTTGTGACCTTATGGCCTCGGAAATGGACGGAGTGGGGAATTCTGCGCAAAAAGGAGAGAATATTCCGGCTTGGGATGCGGAAAAAGTAACGATTTTAACGAATCAGGCTCCCGTTCCGGTCCGATTCTGGATAGAGGAAACTCCCGGTGGCGAGCGTGTTGAGAAAACATTATTACGCGGTGATACGGCTGTGATTTCCAATCCACAGGCAGCGACGGCGGTTTTCGAGTATGGTGCGGAACTCGTTCAGCTTCAGTTGGCGCAGGACGAGATTTATCTTTTCGCGCCGATGGAGGGGAAGATGGAACTTCTCGGAATCGGGCCGAATTATCCGGGGGGAAAGGTTCCGAGTCGATTTTCTGGAAAAAACGCGGAGGCGAGAAACTCTGCGAATAACGGAAAAACGGGTGGCGCGGTGAATGGTGGCGCGGTAAATGGTGATGTTTTCCCGACGCTGACGATTCCGGTTGTGATTTATATGGATGAGAGCATTCCGATGGCTGTCGCGCCATGGGAAAAACGGGTGCGAGAGCGTGTGGCGGAAGCGTCGGCGATTCTGGAAAAAACGTGTTTTACGCGGCTGGAGATTCAAGAATTTAAGTCGTGGCAGTCGGATCCGAAATGTGAAAATCTTGGTGACATGCTGAAGGATTTTGAGGGAAAGTCGCGCCTACCACAGGGAGTTCTGGCAATTGGTTTTACTGCGAATCGGCATGCTCCACATACGAGAATGGAACTTGGCGTCGCACGCCAGCCATTTATGGGGCCGATTCTGTTACGTGAGGAAGCTCCGCAGATTACGGAAGTTGAACGGCTGGAGACGCTTCTACATGAAATGGGACATTTCCTCGGAGCGGTTCACACTTCGGATGAAAACTCCGTGATGCGGACCGTTATGCGTGAGCGACTTGCGCGGGATGTGAATTTCACGATCGCGTTTGACCCATTAAATGCACTGGCGATGAATCTCTGGGTACGTCAGTTTCTGCGTGGTGACGGAAAACGTGTACGAACGATTGACCCGGATGTCGTAGACGGTCTGGAGGCGGTGTATCGGATGGTGCAGCGCATCGCGGAGGAGCAAAAAGCTGCAGGAATGGAGGTTCTACCTAATCCGAATGTGGATATTTTCCTGAAAATTCTGGATAAAATGCGAGAATTACATCGGTCTCGGCTGGTCGTTTCTGTACCAAGAACGTCGCCGTCACCAATTTTAACGCCGGCTCAGCCAGTTACGCCAGAAACATCAGTCATGCCT
>JAUNAI010000393.1 GCA_030527705.1 Planctomycetia bacterium
CCCAGACCCCTCTTTCAAAAAACTCTTGATCGCAGTCTTCGACTGCTTGCTTCTTGTGTTTTTTTCTTTTTTTACCTCTGGACGCGTCCGCTACCGTTTCCATTCATCAACGTTTTCACCTCCGCGCATGTCGAGAAATTATAATCCCCGTAAATCGAGTGCGCAAGGCAACTCGCAGCTGCCGCGAAACGAATCGCCAACGGTGCGGTATTCATGTCGTCCGAGTTCAACGCGAAAATGAGACCTGCCGCGAACGAGTCTCCACCACCCACGCGGTCCACGATGTTTCGGATTTCGTATGGCTGGTACTCACCGTCGGCATTTAACGGCGCGAAATACGCTTCATCGGTCACCGCGTCGTAGAGCGTTCCGCCCCACGAGTTGTGCGACGCGGAGTGACTTTCACGCAGGGTAATCGCCACTTTCTGAATGTTCGGGAACATTTTCACCACCTTTCGCGCCACGTCCGGGTAGCGGGAAGTATCCAGTTTCCCCATCTCAGCGTCCGTGTTGTCCGCGTGAATTCCCAGCACGTCCGCACAGTCGCTCTCATTCGCGATTAATACGTCTACATACGGTAAAAGTTGTGACATAACCCGTTTCGCCAACTCTTTATTCGTGCAGGAAGTGTCCCATTTCCAGAGTTTTTTACGGAAATTGAGGTCGGAAGAGACGGTAAGTCCGCGTTTTTTCGCTTCCTGAACCGCACAAATCGCTGCGTCCGCCGCCGTTTTGGAAAGAGCCGGAGTAATCCCCGTCACGTGGAACCAGCCGCAGTCGGCAAAAATCGTGTCCCAGTCATAATCCTCCGCCGGCGTCATCGCGATACTGGAATATTCGCGGTCGTACACGACGTTGCTTGGACGCTGATTGGCGCCGCTTTCGAGGAAGAAAATCCCCAGTCTGCCCGCGTCGGTACGGACAATGGAACTGGTGTCAACGCCCAGACCGCGCAGGGTCGAGACGCACGCATCCGCGATTGCGTGTTTTGGCAGAGCAGTGACGTATTTCGATTCGCCACCCAGATGAGCGACCGAGACTGCCACGTTCGCTTCCGCGCCGCTAAACATTGTGTTTACCATCCCCGGCATCGCCTGAGCGAAACGTAAAAAACCTTCCGGAGCCACGCGAATCATGATTTCGCCAAACGTCGCCACTTTTTTCATGTTATAGTCCTTTCTGAAATATAAAACCCTGTATCTGCGACTGCATCGCTTGTTTTTATTTATTAGTGGTTTCATTTTAACATCTTTTTCCCAACTTGTCAAGAATTTTCACATCGAGCTTCTCGATTTCTCTTAAAAAACCCGTGAAAAAATACGCTAACGAGTGAAAAACGTGACATTCTTGCCATTTCCGTTTATTCTGCGTAAAAATTCACTCCCCCCCTTGACTTTTTTTTACCGAAATGTTATAACCGATTTTAGAAGTTTTTTCATTTCCCACCCGATTTTCCTCTTTTATCAAGGAGTTTATCATGTCCCGTTTTTCGTTTCTTCTTACCCTCACACTGGTTGCTGTCGGGGTGTTTTCTGCTGTAAATATGGCTTCTTCCGTGTCGGCGGCGGAGGCGCGACTGATGACGTATAATATCCGCAACGGTCGTGCTCTGACCGGGAGTGAAATCCGTCTCGAACTTCCTGCTGGTGTGATTCGGAAAGCGGCTCCGGACGTGGTGGGGATTCAGGAACTCGACTTCCGGACGACGCGTAGTGGAAATCGAGATATACCGGCGGAACTCGGTGAGTTGGTCGGTTTTCAGGTGGAATTCGCACGCGCAATTGATTTTCAGGGTGGCGGTTATGGTATCGGAACGCTCTCGAAAACTGAGCCACTGCGCACATACAGTGTCCCGCTTCCTGGCGCGGAGGAACGGCGAGTTCTGCAGGTCACGGAATTCGCGGATTTCGTCTTTTTCAATACGCATTTTTCGCTGACGGAGGCTAGTCGACTGGAATCCATTGCGATTATTGAGACGGAGCGGAAAAAGTTCACGAAACCGATTTTCCTCTGTGGTGATTTCAACGCGGTTCCCGACTCGGCGCCGATGAAGGAACTGTCGAAAACGTGGCGGATGCTCAGTCCTGTGGAGTGCACCTATCCGGCGGATGAACCGAGAATCCCGATTGACCATTTCTGGACCCCGTGTGATGTGAAAAATGTGGAAGTTCTCGACGCACGTGTCATCTGCGCTCCGTCCGAATCCGACCACCGTCCGGTTTTCATTCACGTTCGGTTTTAGAATGCTTGAAATTTGTTAATCAAGGAGTTTCTCATGTCTCAAGATGTTTATTTACCTGGCGTGACCGGCAACGAAAACGAAAATTCCGACCTTTTAACTACCGCGACTGGGCTGAGTCTGGTTTTTTGGGGGCAGATTGTGGAATTTGTCGGACAGTTTTTGGGATTATTATTTGTTTTTCTTGTGGGTCCTAATATCCTATTAAATGTTGAGAAGCTTGCCGAAAATTCACCGGAAATGCAGCGTTTTGAGGAGTATTTTACACTGATTCCCTTTATTTGGGTCATCATGCTGGTGAGTGTGATTTTATTTCTTGTCGGTCTTGTATTTTGTCTCACGGTCCCACCAAAACACGTGCCACGTGGATGGCTGTGGGTTGCGATTTCGATAATTACCGGAATTGTCGCGGGCGTAGTAAATAATAAAGGGTACATTTGTGTTGGACTTGTTCTTCTCTGTGGCTTTTCATGGATTTACTTTCTGAAAATCTTGGCTAAAACGCTCGATTTCGATCCGTTAAAAAAGTTGGCGAGTCAGTTTTTTGGGCATTCTATTTTCGCCACTGTTTTCCTTTTAGGTCTGTCGTTCGCTACTGTGTGGTTGGCAACGGCGTTTTATTCGGGCGACTCGTTATTAATTGCATTTATGGATGTTTTTATTTTTCACGTAATTACCCTTGCGCTCCAGTTGTGTCATCTCATGCTATTATGGAAAATCGTCCGTTATATTCGGTGCGGATATTAGACATACCGAATATAAATTACGCAGAATCGGTGTGTAAATGAAAGGGATAAGGTAAAATAAAGAGAGAATCAAGAGATAAAGAAAAGATGCAGGACTGATAAAAGAAAGATGAAAAAAGGAGAGAGGGAAACGTAAGGAGAGAA
>JAUNAI010000394.1 GCA_030527705.1 Planctomycetia bacterium
CCGTCCACTACACCATCAAGAGTTCAGCGGTAGGTTTCCCGCCTGCCGCTGTTCTATTTTAAGGAAAAAGAGAATGGGAAGAGAGTGTCCCTTCATAAAATATAAAAAAAGAGGGAGTAAAAACCCCCTCGGAATCTTGAATTACGTTTCTGGATTAAATCGACTTAAATTACCACCTAAATCGAATTAGTCGTCTAATCCCGGAATCTGGAACTGGGTGCAGAAATCCGCGATTTCTTTGCGAACACTATTTTCCGCCGTTTCCGAATTCGGCAACGCGTTCAGAATACGAACAATCCATTCTCCCACCTTTAACATGTCATCTTCTTTCATGCCCATGCTGGTGATACCCGGTGTTCCCATACGCACGCCAGATGTGACCGTTGGTTTCCGCGTGTCGCCCGGCACCGTGTTGAAGTTGGCAATAATCCCACCACGCGCAAGCGCTTCTGCCGCGTCTTTTCCCGTGTATTCCTTGTCACGGAGGTCCAGAAGAAGCATGTGCGTGTCCGTTCCCCCACTCGCAAGACGAATACCATGTTCCATCAGATACTCACCCAGTTTCCGCGCGTTCTTGACAACCTGATGCGCGTAATCCTTGAACGAATCCTGTGCCGCCTCGCCGAACGCTACCGCCATGCCGGCAATCACGTTCATGTGCGGACCACCCTGAAGGGTCGGGAAAACCGCACGGTCAACACGTTTCGCCAAGTTATTCTTGCTCGTTGGATAATATTTTTCCTGATAACGGTCTTCAATCTTGCTGAGAATGAAACCGGAACGCGGACCGCGCATCATTTTATGCGTCGTGCTGGAAACAATGTCACAGTACGGAGTGGGATTCGGATGCGCACCGCCCGCAATCAGACCGCTGATGTGTGCGATGTCCGCCACAAGATAGGCTCCGACTTCCTCGGCAATCGCGGCGAAACGGTCATAATGAATCGTCCGCGGATAAGCCGTCGTTCCGCACCAAATCATACGGGGACGCTCGCGCAACGCAATTTCACGAATCTGGTCATAATCCAGCACTCCCGTTTCCGGCGACGGACCGAACGGAACCTGAACGTAATCTTTTCCGGAGAAGTTGACCTTCCAACCGTGCGTAAGGTGACCACCGAAATCGACCGGGATCCCCATCACTTTTTCGCCCGGCTTCATAATGGCACGGTAAACCGCCGAGTTGGCCGGAGAACCACTCAGAGGCTGAACGTTGGCATGTTCTGCGCCGAAAAGCGCCTTCAGACGGTTAATCGCGAGGTTTTCGATTTCGTCGCAAACCGCGTTACCTTCATAATAACGTGCTCCCGGATAACCTTCACAATATTTATTTGTGAGGGAAGAGCCTGTCGCCTCCAAAACGGAGAAGGACGCGTAGTTTTCGGAAGCAATCATCTTCAGCGTCGAGCCTTCATACGCGGCCTGACGATAAATCAAATCATACACTTCCGGGTCGGTAACTTTCAAATGTGGGTAACGTTCTGATTTGAGCATAATGGTGCCCCCTGTAACAAAACTGATTAGAGTTAGGTAAATTAAAAAACAACTCTCATTAGTATACCTTATTTCTATTTCATTGCAAGCAGGGGGAGGTGGAATTTTCAACGAATTTACATTTTTTTAAATTTAAAAGTCAGGTTAGGAGGATATCTCTCTAAATTTATTTGCCTTACTCTGTATACTTAAACAGAAAGACAGGAGGTGAACGGATGAACCGAAGACTTTTCAGTACAGATCGACGAGGGAAATGGGAATGGAAACGGAAAGTGAATCAGAAACATGACCATTCCCCCAGAAGTCGGCATTTCCGCCCGATGTATTTCGAGCCACTTGAAGAACGTCAGGTCATGAGCGCTATTTCACCTGTTTCGGTTACCGCGCTGGAGGTGTCTCCGTGTATGGACGATTCTGCTGAGGATATGGTGTCCTCCGTCGCAGTGTACGCTCCCGTAGTCCCAGAGGCCGTTTCCATGGGGGAGGCGGTCTCGCAGGGAGGCGCGGTTAACCTTGATTTAATGGGTAACTCGGATTTAACAGTGCCTTCTGATTTCATGGTTAATGCCGATTTCGTTGGAAAGGCGAAAACGTCTCGAAATGCCGTGACACACCGAGTTTCACCAGAAATCCTCGATGCTACATGGGCGATTGCTGTGGGATTAAACGAAAATGGTGAAGGACGGAATTTAAGGATAAGTGAAGGTGTAAGTGGAAGAATAAGTGAAGGAGTAAATAAGGATATAAATGACGGATTAACTCCGCTGAATGTTTCGGAGGGAGAGAATACGTTTAATTCTCCGAATGTGCCGACGGATACTTTTAATCCTGATATTTTCGGTCCGGATTTTGGTGGTGTCCCCGGCTTTCCCGGGATTCCAGGTGGTGACGCAGGTGGTGTTGCGGGTGGAAACGGTAGTGTAGCTCAACTTCCACTCATGATTCCGGGGTTCGACGGATACGGAAATGCGTATTTTCTGACACTCAGTGGTGACTCCATTGGCCGAATCGTGTGGCTTTACGCGCAGTATTTTAACGATCAAGAACGCGTTGTTCCCAAGATGACCGTCCTTCCACGTGCGGAGACGAGTACGTCGAATTACGATTCCGGACTTTTCGGCACGTCGCTCGCGTCCTCGGTTTACTATGATGAACAGCCGGACGCACCGACGCCGAAGCGTGGGAAACGTCGACCAGACACGATACCGGGCGAGAACGGAGAGGAAAACCATGAAAACCAGATTGAGCATCATCTGGATCAGGAACTACAGCGGACATTTCGGAATCTCCTTCAACGTAAGGAGTTTCTGGAAAGGAAGCGGACACCGGAGCGTTTCCCGGAAATTACTCCATTATATCCCGATGGAGTGGCGATTCCACGTGAGTCGGGAGCAGGGGAGTCCGGTACTCCACAGAGAGATGGAAAGTCGGTCGATTCAGGTCAAGAACCGTTACAGAGTGAAATGTTACCAGGAGGGATTGCGCCGGATGGAACACCCTCTGGAGGTATTCCACCTGTAAATCAGCGAGAAATGGGAACGCCAACTCTTCCACGTCGAGATTTCCTGCGTGAGGATTTCCCACATGGCCGATTTCCTGGAATCGGAACGATTGAGGAAAATAGTTTAGAAA
>JAUNAI010000061.1 GCA_030527705.1 Planctomycetia bacterium
ACTGTCTTTTGCACTGTCTCCCTCCATTTCGCCGTTCTTACACGCTTTCACGCGGAGCCAGACCTGTGTCACGAGTCCTGACTGCGCAGGAACGGAAAACACGCCATTTTTCACTTCCAGCGGAACCAGTGCCGACGCGGAAGACCATGCGTTACTGGAATCTGTCCACGGCGCGTAATATACTTCCACTTCTGTCATACCGGCAAAATTGGGAAGTTTAAAGGATACGGACTGCTTTTTCTCCGACGCGTTATAAACGTTAAACGCTACCGCACGCGTTTCATTCTGCATGAGATGAACGTTTAATTCTCCGTTCGGCACCATCTTCGGAATCGCGAAACGGTCCACCGGGTCCCAGAGCGTCGCGGCTTTTACCGTCACTTTTTCACATTCCAGCGCCCGCCATAACGCCGACTGAATACCGTAAATTTCGCGGTGAACGTTGGACATCGGGAACACCGTCGTGAACGTTTCCTGGTCAATTTCCGGAATCGGCAATTTTCCCAGCTCTGCAAGACGTTCTTTTAGCACGGTTTTCGTTTCCGCGCCAATTTCCGCTTTTTCCACCGCTTCCGTAATCATCGAAATGTCGGTCCGAATCCGTTTTCCCATGAGTAAACCAACACGGAATCGGTTCACCGTCGCTTCCGGAGACACGACAATTTCTCCGCTTGGCACGCGGTCCAGACAGCTTTCATTACCCCGGAAAATACGGATTTCGTCACAGAAACAGAACGTTCCCGGCACACAGACAAAACGGATGTACCGCCCGCGTACATTCAGCGGTTTCGTCTGGAGAGCACGGATTACGTAAGTTTCAGGAAACAGACCGTTCAGCGTCGCGTCTTCCGCCATGATGTCACAGACTTCCCGATATTCCTTTCCGTCGTCGCTGACCTGCACAAAAACCGCCAGAGGTGGCGTTACGCCCGCTTTCCCCGCTGCCGTGGTGAACTCGACGCGCCCAATCGGCTCGACTTTCTCTAAATCGACGGTAATCGTTGGGAATTTCGTGTGAACCCACCCGACCGTACCGGTCTGCGTCCAGAAGTAACTTGCCGTCACCTTTCCGTCGGTCAACTGGATTTTATCTTCCGCGTCAGTACACAGTTTATAATTCGGCGCGGGAGAAAGTGTATACTTTTTCCCCAGTGCGAGGTTTACGTCGTTACCATTTTTTGCGTTCTCGCCGTCCGCCCAAGAAATAGCGGCGCAAAAAATACAAGTGAGTAGGAATAAAATTCTTGTCATGTCCGCTATCCTTTCTTATAAGCTCCTCTTTGGGGAGGCTAGGGGTTTCGTCTAAACACACTACGCCAATTTCACCCTGTCAGGAGAAATCGGCTACCCGTAATGTCGTGACGCCCGTGGGAAGAAAACATTTTTGCAAAATTGTTTTCTCCACAGACCCCTCTTTCCAAAAACTCTTGGTCGCAATCTTCGATTGCTTGCTTTTTGTGTATGATATGTGTCTCTTTTTTACTTTCCAATTTTCTTAACTTCCGCTCTCATACCCGGCTGCAGAATCCAGTATCCTTTCTGTTTCGCTGCCGAATCCTGACCGGAAAACGCTTGCCACGTGTTCTCGATGTCTACCCAGACCTGATACATGTCACCAATGTCGTGGGAGGGCTTAATATACGTTACTTTTCCCTGAAACTGCTTATTTAGCGTCGGCACAAAAATCGTTACTGGCTGGTTAAAAATCGACTCTGGCGGCGTTTTACTCTCGATACGGAAACTGTAGCGAATCGGATTCATCTGTACCAGTCGCAGAATCGGGTCGCCCGGTTTCAGCCATTCACCCTGCTTCCGATAAAGCTCCATGACTACACCATCATGCGGACTGTGGATCTCGAATTTCGTCTGGTCCAGTTTCGCTGCCGATAGTTCTTCATTCTGGACATTATAGGTCTGTGCTGCGACTTTCAGTTCCTGCTCAGCCTGCTCAATCTGCAATTTCGCCTGCGTGCGAGAAAGGACAAGCCGGTTATATTCCGTGATGGTTACCGTATTTTTTACCTTCGCGTTCGCTTCGTCCGCCTGCTTAATTTCCGCGTCGGCAACGTTATGCGCTGCGATTGCGTAACGGACGTTTACATTATTATTCATCTGGATTTTCGCAGATTCCAGTTTCGCTTCCGCGACGCTCACTGCCATCACTGCCTGACGGTCGTCGAGCTGAACCAGCGTCTGGTCTTTCTTCACCTGCTCGAAATCTTCGACGTACAACTCACGCAGAACGCCCGCCTCTTCCGCCGGCACGTCCACTTCATAAATCGGAATGATAACGCCATTTTCGATTTCACGTTCTGTGGAGAGAACCTTCACGGTACTTGTAGAAGAATTCTGTCCTGCTCCCAACGCGGTCGGCGAAGGAATCTGGAATGTGGAAGGAAGTGCGTTACCTGCTGTCGCTGTCACGTTCATGTTACCTGTTCTCGCTCCAATTCCCGTACTGACTTCCGCTCCAGTGCCCGTCGCACTTCCAGCCGAAATTCCGTACGAGTCTGTCATCAAGTCTGCGGAACCGTCCAGCTCCGAAATCGCAGAGATTCCAGCGCCACTAACATTATTCATACCACCAGCACCTCCTACACTGCCAGCATTACTGACTGTGGGAAGTTCGTCAACTGTCTGGAAACGGCGACGTTTCGACGAGGATTCCGAGGCGGAGACCGTCGATAAATCAGATTCCGACGTCACATTCGGCAAGTCAGAAGCATCTAAAAGATTCGCACTTCCGTTCATTTCAGATGCTGAAAGGTCCATTCCGATTCCCGCTTCAGTACCAGTTCCGATTTCCGCTCTAGTTGCGGTTTCAGTTCCGACGTTGGTGGAGGCCGTCGTAGCTTTTTTAGTTGTCGAGACAGCTCGACTCTCCGTCGCAGACGCACTGTCCATCATTTCCGCATTATCGGCTGAGACCGAGACTTTCGGTAAGTATTTAACCCCGAATGCGGCGCCACCTAAAACGATACCGAGGACGATGATGATGATAATTGCTCGTTTCATAATATTTTCAATATGGGAAAGCGTGGTAATGAACCACGGCGATAAAGTCAGGAACGGAATGTACCTCGAAAGGAACGCAAAAAAACGAATCATACCGAACTACTCATTATCTGTTAATGATGTGTAATATAATATTATGTGCCAGTTGTGGAATATACGGTAAACAGACGCCGAGTTTAGAACCAGCGGAAAATGATTTTCTGCTGAATAAACGCGATCAAGTCGTAAAACCAGACGTAACCGATAGAGCGTTCCCCACAGTAAATTTTCCCGGTCACGCTCGCACCCATATTCGGATTCGGCACCTGCGCTTTATCGAACGCCACGCGCACCAGTACCGTATTTCCTTTCTCCTCACGGACTTCTGCGGTCTTATGAATTTCAACGATTTTTCCAGTCAGTTTCTCATCCGGCTGGGACGCTAAAATGAACGTCACGCGTAAATCACCATCCGGGAATTGTTCCGCAAGATCTTTTTGCGCTTCCCGAATCAAACCAATCCGCTTTTCAGGCATGTACAGTTCAATCTCCCACTCGCCGTTCGGATTCGCGACTTCCATCAGTACCTGACCACGTTGGACCGGACGATTTTCGAGCTTCTCCTTCACGTCGAACGTCACGACTATTCCGCCTATCTGACTTTTCACGACCAGATTCTGCTGCTGACGCTGAAGTAGCGCCATTTCACGCGCATAATATTCTAACGCCACGTTCAGTTCATTAATTTCACCCGCCAGCCGACTCTGTTCCATCTTGTCCGCCGCCTGACGTAATAAAGCGGTCTTACTCGCCCGCTGGGAATTCGTCCGGACCATTTCACCCTTGAGTTTCGTGACCTTTTCCTCGAATTCCACATTCCGTAACGTCACCAACTGTGTTCCCGGCTGAACCACCTGACCGTGCACGACATTTACATCGGAAATGTCACCGTCCATCTGTGCGAAAATTTCCGCTTTATCCACCGGTATCAGCTGGCCTTCCGCTTCCACCTCGAATTTATACGGGAAAACGAACAGCCCGACTAACAACGTCAAGAGGATAATTAATACTAAAATCGTTTTCGGTAACGTACGCGCTTTCATTACCCACGACCACCGTCCAATCGCCCGCCAGACTGGCATCAGGAACAGATTGTTATGTTCCAACGAGTTATTCAGCGCCACGCACGCATGTTTCTCGACTAGCTCAACACGCTGACGGAGTGTACTCTGTAACGCACTATTCTCAATCTGCTCTACAATCAACGCGCCGATGGGCTTCTTTTTATTATCCATCCGTTTCTTGTAGTCTTCCTTATCCTCCTCACGAAGTGGCTCAATTAGCGGAATTACCACGACTGCTTTACTGTGTGACTCGTCCACATACTCGTCCACAATTTTTTCCACCTGTGGCGCGAGATTCGACGTGTCTCCAGAATACCAGAGTGGTTCTTCGACCGACACGACAGCTGTCGCGAGCCGATTCAGAAGTCGAATGGCATTAGAACGTTTATCGAAAAGGTCCTGACCACTCACCGCCTCGACACGACAACGATTCCCCCGCCGAATCGCGATGCTCACGCGGTCACATTCAATTAAGCGTCGTCCCTCATTCGCAATCGTATAAGCCGTCTGGTACGGGTCGAGCGATTCATGAATCGTCTTCACGAATTCCTCCACACGGTTCCAGAGCAACTGTCGGTCCGCGAGGTTTCTCAGCTGACCTGTCCGTAAGAACTCAACGGCCAATTCACTCATCTGACGCAGAAAACGCTGATACCCGCCAAGCGTGTTCGCGGTCACTTCCGCGCGCTGGAAAATCTCGACGAGACCCACCGTCTCCACTTCCGTAATGAGTGGCTGAAGGAGCAGAATACACCCTGTCGGGTTCCCCGTTACACCAGCCTCTTCCTCCGAGGAAGTATATGGCGGCGTCGTGATACCTTCCGGATGCTTTAACGCTTTATAAAGCAGGCGGGAATGCTCCGTCATTTTCTCTTTTTCGACTTCCGTTAAGCCGGACTCACGCAGATTCACCTGACACTGTAAGGCTAAACCGCCAGTCTCGCCGACTTTCCAGACGACGCCACCCACACCCGCCACCGCAGCGACAACTCGCTGAAGAAATTGGGCGTAAAACTCCTCGGCAGGCATGTCGCTCTGCGAAAGTTGCGTAATTTCACCGACCAGCTCTTTAATATGCTGTTTCGTTCGTTCGACCATGTCGGGCGTAAACGGCTGCTGTACTGACATACTCTCCTGCAATTCTCAATATGAATATAAATATGAAAAATGAATATGAAAAGGAATCGGTTACTGCGTGCGACAAAAAAATTCAGGGTGCTGTCTGGAATCTGCCGACACACAACGAACACACAATATTTCAATTATATAAATTTACCATATTCTGACAAAAAAACAAGACAGAAATGGAGAATTTTAAACATTTTTTTGTAATTTTCCAAAAAATCATTATAATCGGCCTCTCGATTCTTATAAAATAATAAGGAAACACGAATAAAATGTGATAAGTTCCACAGGTGGCGTGTATATTCACTTATTTAGTTAATTCGTGTTTCTGATAGAGAAATCTCCATCTTTTTTCCAATTCTTTTAAAATTCCTCACTACTCCCCCTTTTAATTGTGCTGAAGTTTTTTATAATGAAAGTATCAAGGACGGCGGAATCCATGGGGAGATTGAGACCTTTTTTCATATGTGACTATTTTTTATATGTGAGTACTTCTCATGTATGACCATTTTTCATGTATGACCATGGTTCCGTAAATCACCTTAAAAACTCTTATCGGAAATGAACTTTTTATACCCGATACACTATAAAATTTCGCTTTTCCGTTGTTTTACGTTGCTGAAACGACTGTAGGAAGGACCGCCCTTTCCTGAATTTTCAAGTGGAGTCAGTATAGAAGATTTTCAAGAAAAAATTCCGAGTGCCATTAGCTCCAGTAAGGAAACTGTTCCCGTCAAGTAATGATGATATTCGAGGAGACCGGGAGCGTGAATCGTCGATTGGATTTCCGTTGGATTTCCGTAAATTGGATTTCAATTGTCAGGAGTATATATGAAATCGAATTTTGAGTTTTTGAATCAGTACTGGCCACTTCTCGCTCAGCTTGGTGCTAATGCGGAAAACTATGTTCACTCGGACCCGAACGCCTGCATTTATAAACTTGGGTTATTCTCAGAGCGTCTCGTTCAGGAAATACTTGTTTTCGAGAAGATTAAGGAACCGGAGTATGATAATACCCATTCGAGCCGAATTCAGTTACTGAAGCGGAAACATCTTCTTCCACGAGCAGTAGATGATATTTTATTCCTTCTGCGTAAGAAAAGAAACTTGGCGGTTCATACAGGCGTTAATCTCGAGAAAGAGGCGGGGACACTCCTTTCTCTGACCTTTAATCTGTCAGTCTGGTTTATGAAAACGTATGGCGACCGGCAGTTTAAATATTCACCGTTCGTGATGCCAGAGGAGTGTCCGATGAAAGCGCTAGAAACGCTTATCGCGGAACAGGAAGCGAAAATTGCGATGCTTTCCCAGCAGCTGGAAGAAATCACGACCGTCGCGTCAGCACTTTCTCGTGAAGAGCGAGTGGCACAGTCAGATTACGTTTTGGAGAAACTGACGTGGAATGAGACGCAGATTCGGCTTCTGATTGATTCACAGCTTCGAAAAGCTGGTTGGGAGGCAGATTCTCTGGAGTTGCGGTACAGTAAAGGTGTACGTCCGGCACGTGGGCGGAAGATGGTTATCAGTGAGTGGCCGGTATTACTAGAATCGGGAAATACAGGATATGTGGACTATGCGTTTTTCATCGGTGAGGAACTGGTGGCGTTTCTGGAAGCGAAAAAGATGACGGAAACGGTCTGTGCGACGATTGATGTGCAGGTGAAGGATTATGCCTCCCATGTACGGTCGGAAGATGTAACCGCTTATGCAAAATACGCTTGCGGAAAGTATAAAGTTCCGTTTCTTTTCGCGTCGAACGGCCGTCCGTATCTGGAACAGATTCACACGGAATCCGGAATCTGGTTCTGGGACGCACGCACACCGAATCAGCCGTCCTATCCGCTCCGAAACTGGTTTAGTCCGGAAGATTTAGAGGGAAAACTGAAACAGAATATCTCACGTGCTAACCAGCAATTAAGTCAGGCCGATGATTCTTTTATGCGTGACCGGAATGGGTTAAATCTGCGTAAGTATCAGATTGAAGCGATTCAGGCAGTCACGAAAGCTGTTCTGGATGGGAAAAAACGCGCGTTAATCGCCATGGCGACCGGGACGGGAAAGACACGTATGATTCTCGGCCTGATTTATAAAATGCTCGTGGCGGAGCGTTTCCGACGGATTCTGTTCCTAGTAGATCGCGTGGCGCTGGGAAAACAGGCGGTAGATGCTTTTAAGGATGTAAAGCTGAAAGAACTGTTAAGTCTGGACCAGATTTATGATGTGAGAGCAGAGGGGGAACTGAATTTTGACACCTCGACGCGTGTCTGTGTTTCGACGGTTCAGGGACTGTTACACCGGACGATTCTCTCATCGAAACCGGACCTGACGCCGGGGGCGTTCGACCTGATTATCGTAGACGAGGCGCATCGCGGATATGTTCTGGATAAAAACATGTCTCCCGATGAATTGCTTTATGAGGACCAGAATGATTATCTGAGTAAGTATAAACAGGTAATCGACTATTTTGACGCAGTGAAGGTGGGGCTGACGGCGACTCCTGCACTTCACACGACGCAGATTTTCGGGAATCCGGTTTACACATACAGTTACCGTTCCGCGGTGGTAGATGGATATCTGGTCGATTATGAGCCGCCATATCAGATTTCAACGGAATTTATGGAGAAGAAGCTCGAGTATAAAAAGGGCGAGCAACTTCAGGAATATGACCCTAAGACGAATCAGGTGGTGGAAGGACAGTTTCTGGAAGATAACGTCGATTTCGACATCGGTGAGTTTAATCGGAAAATCGTGATTCCGAGCACGACGCGGAAAGTGCTGGAAGAAGTGGCGCGTTATCTGGACCCGACAGGAAGGCAGAAAACGCTGATTTTTGCGGTAAATGACCAGCATGCGGACCAGATTGTGGATATTCTGCGTGATATTTATAAGGCGCAGGGAGTGTCGGATGAGGCGATTCTGAAAATTACGGGTAAGACGGCCAGTGGGAATAAAGAGCGTATCGCGGAGGTGATTAATCGTTTTAAAAATAATCAGTATCCGAATATTGCGGTGACGGTGGAGTTACTCACGACCGGAATTGACGTACCGTCCATCTGTAATCTGGTTTTCATGCGGAAGGTGAACAGTCGGATTTTATTCGAGCAGATGCTTGGGCGTGCGACGCGGTTGTGTCCGTCAGTGGGAAAGACACATTTCCGCGTTTTTGATGTGGCGAAAGTTTTTGATGATTTAAAGATGACGACCACGATGCGTGCTGTGGCGGTTCATAAGCCGATGGAGGAGTTACTTAAGACACTTACTCAGCCGGCGATGGATATTAATAAAGAGCCTATTCGAGAACAGATTCGCGCCAAGTTACAGGCGAAGAAGAATATTCTGTCGGAGACACAGAAAACAGAAATTTCTGAGGTGCTCGGAAAGGATTTCGAGGAGTATGTCGAGGAGCTGAAGCACATGCCGATGGAGGAATTTGTGCGTGAGTGTCAGGAGAAAAAAGAGCTTTTTATCCAGATTGGAGAGCTGAAACCGCCGAAACATGGGTTTTATTATTCAGATAAAGAGGATACACTTCTGGAAACGAAACGCCTGTATGGTGAAGAAGTGCGTCCAGAGGATTATCTGGAGCGATTCGCGGAGTTCGTGCGTGAGAACCAGGATCGGATTGTGGCGCTTCAGCTTGTCTGTACCCGACCGAATGACATTACGCGAGCACAGATGAAAGAACTGGTCCGTGAGCTGGAGAGTAAGAGTTTTAACATCCTTCACCTGAATGCGGCAAGTAAGAAGGTCAGGAATGAAGATATCGTGGCGCATATTATTTCTCATATTCGTCATGTTCTCAGCGGTACGCCAATTTACGATCATCAGAAACGTGTAACGGCCGCGTTTGAGCGTTTATGTTCGATGTACACGTTCACGGAAACGCAGATGAGATTTCTTGACCATATTCAGAAATACATGATGGATCCGGGAAATGTCCTTAATACGGATACTTTCAACGCGGAACAGTTTAAGTATAACGGTGGTTTCGACCGCTATAATAAACGATTCGACGGAAATTTATTGGAAATTATTCAGGAAATTAACCATTATATATATGAGGGGACCGCTTAATGAGTACTCAGGATATCGTCCAGAAACTCTGGAATCTGTGTAACGTCTTACGTGATGATGGAATTACGTATCATCAGTACGTGACCGAGTTGACGTACATTCTGTTTCTGAAAATGGCGAGCGAGACGGGTGCGGATAAAGATTTACCTCAGGAATATCGCTGGGAAACCTTATCCGCCAAGTCTGGATTGGAGCTGAAACAGTATTATTTCGACCTGCTTAACGCGTTGGGAAAACAGTCAACGGGAAGAATTGCGCAGATTTACGCTGGCGCGTCATCCAGTATCGAGGAACCGAAAAATCTGGAGAAGATTATCTCTGAAATTAATAAACTCGACTGGTATGAAGCGCGAGAAGAGGGACTTGGGGACCTGTATGAAGGGTTACTGGAAAAGAATGCGAATGAAAAGAAATCGGGAGCTGGACAGTATTTTACTCCACGAGTTCTGATTGACGTCATGACGGAACTGATTGACCCACAGCTGGGAGAATCCTGTTTTGACCCTGCGTGTGGAACGTTCGGGTTTATGATTGCGGCGGATCGGCATGTGCGGGAGAAGAATGACTTTTTCGCCATTTCTGAGGCGGAAGCGCATTTTCAGCGTTCCAGTGCGTTTAAGGGAGTGGAACTGGTCCACGAGACGCATCGGCTAGCACTTATGAATGCGTATTTACACGGAATTGACGCGGAAATCGTTTTTGGCGACTCACTGACTCAGAGCGCGAAACGGCTCCGTGATTTCGACGTTATTCTGACCAATCCGCCGTTCGGAACCAAGAAAGGTGGTGAGCGTGCAACGCGAGATGATATTTCATTCCAGACCTCGAATAAACAGTTAAATTTTCTTCAGGTCATTTACCGGAGCCTGAAGCCCAACGGTCGGGCACGGTGTGGTGTCGTTCTACCGGATAACGTTCTTTTTGCAGCCGGTGAGGGAACGAAAGTGCGTCAGGAAATGATGGATTTCTGCGACCTTTCCGTCATTCTCCGACTTCCGACGGGCATTTTCTATGCTCAGGGGGTGAAGACGAATGTTCTGTTCTTCACGCGTGGTGTGAGTGAGCAGGGGAACACGAAAGAAATTGCGTTTTACGACATGCGGACTAATCAGCCGAGTTTCGGAAAGACACATGCGCTGGCGTATGATGATTTTACGGAGTTCATGGAAGGATACCGAGACCCAACACGTCGGACGGGTGAGCGTTGGAGTCGTTTCACTCGTGAGGAAATCATGGCGAATCCGGATGTAAGTCTGGATTTAGGCCTGATTCGGGATGATTCCGTTCTGGATTATAATGAACTTCCGGACCCAGTAGACAGCGCGGAAGAGTGTATTTCCAATCTGGAAGAAGCTGTCGACCTTCTTCAGAGTGTGGTGAAAGAACTCCGCGCGTTGAGTTAATCTCAGCCGTCTCCCGGATTAAATTTCCGGCCTAGACATTTCCTGCTCTGAGATGTTTTCTGGCCTAGACATTTCCTGGTCTGAGATGTTTCCCGGATATGAGCCGAGCTCCGATGGAGCTCGGTGTCTGTTCTTACCACGGTAACAGATTTTTCATCTTGTCGAAATAGGATGGCTCTTTCTTTTCTTCCTCAATTTCGAAATTGTCTGCGTCCAGCGTTTTTTCCGATTTGCCAGGTAGTTTCGGTAAACTCGGTAACGTTGGCATCTGGCCTAAATGCGGAAGTTGCGGTAATTTCCGATATGGAACATATTCCATATCGGAAACGGTAGAAGGTTCTGCCTCATATCGGGGATTATTTTCCGCAGTCGGTTTCGACAGAATCGGATTCGAGGCTGGCGGAGCCTGATACGCGATATTTTCTTTCAGGAACCGCATCCAGTAACATTCCAGAGCACTGACACATGGCGCGATGTCCCCCTGCGTGATTCGCTGACCGAATTGTGAGAAAATTCCCTGAAGTTGCTGAATTTCCGAGTCGGAGAAATGCGTGTCTGAAAGCTGAATGTTATCCACCCAAACAGTTCCAGTTCCGTAAAGTTCGAAACCGAGACTTAACCGTGTCTCTTTCTCGAGTGGGAGGTCATTCACATGTACACTCAGCTGTTTCCAGTTCTGTCCAATTTCGGCATTCGGTCCTGACAGTTGCGCGGTCCGGTAAAATTTTCCGTGGGGCGTGACTCCTTCCACGATAAGCCGAAGCGGAAGGGAAAGGCCATCTGTTTCCGTGCGTAACCATACGTGAATGGTGAGTCGCCCAGTCGGATTTACCTCGAAAGGTGCACTCATTACCCGGACCGTCTTTCCGGTACTACGCAGACAGAGTGCGTTATCTCCGAAAATTACGTTCTGTGAATCGAGTGTCGCGTCGGAAGTTGCGTGACTTTCCGCATTTCCTGTAGTGTGACTTCCGGTATTTCCTGCAGTGTGATTCTCGTTATTTCCCGCATTTCCTACGCCATTTATATGATTTCCTAGGCTGTTTCCAGTTACGCCATTTCCAGTTATACGGTTTCCGTTCATCGAGACTGGAAGTGCACTGTTATTTCTGCCGTTTCCTTGATTTCCATAGATGGAATCCGGGTAAGTTACATTCCAGAACGGTAATACTTCCCGTCGGTTGGCGATTCTCTCGAAACCGGGATTTTTTAGGCCAAGGTAGTAGGACGGCATTTTAAGTTGCTCCAGATAATTCTGAAGTAGCTGATATTCACGCTGAAAGACGTATTTTGCCGTATCTGGTGCTGCACTGACTGGGTCGAGTAACATCACCGGGGTACCTGCGAAACGGATTCCCTCAATCTGGTACGGTCCGAGTTCCACTTCCCAGAACACTCCACGCGCGTCCTGTCCCATTAACCGAGGCGTTCCATCTTCCAGACGCACGAAACTCCGCGAGAATGGATTACTCTGTTGCGTCAGCTGATTCATGGACGGCTGAATATACACTCTTCCCCGGACGGTAAATGGTGTGGTATTTACTGCGTACGCATAATTCACGCCCGGAATCGCGCTGGAACTCCGGAAAATCACTGCGTGGGAAACGTTTCCTTGCATGGAGCTACTCATCGCGGAGCTGAAATGAACCGCCGGTAGTTCCGCGAGTGTCCGAATTGTACCACGTAACGCTTCTTACTTTCCGAAAACGGGATTCCAGCCACCTTCCATAATCGTGAACGCGTCGAGCATCGCTAGTGCTTCCGCATATGGTCGTCGAGCTGCCACAGTTGTCGTCGCGTACGTCGTCGCCATCCACGTAAATGTCGGTTTAAATGGACTCGCTTGGTCGAAAGACACTAACCGTAACACTTCTGGAGCGTGATAAAAGACCGTTCCCGGCTCTTGCTGTTCCTGAAAAATCCGGTATGTTCCCGGCGTCTGTGCCCACTGAAGGTCACCGGCGATTTCCGTTAACGGACGATTTGTCAGTGCCTTCTGCGGACGGCTTACCACCAGATTCGGCACGGTTTTTAACTGCGCGATTTCCAGGCCGAAATAGAGTAAAACATCCTCCGCTGATAAAATCCCATTCAGTCTCGGCATCAGCTCTGGATGCTTGTCCAGCTGGAATAAATCGGTTCCATTCAGATACAGTTTAGCGCCCGGTATCACGCTCAGTAACGCCGCCGCACGCCGATAAAAGAGAGTCATTCTCCGTGCGCGCCATTCCAGCCATGCACGTGCCCCACCACCGAACGTCAGATACTGAATCTGTGCCGTGAACTGTCCTGGTAAGGCCGTTTCGGTTTCTTGTGCGAAAAGCCGGATATTTTCCGCTGTCATTCCCCACTGTGGATTCGGCAGAGTCAGAAAACTGTCCGCGTGTAACTGTAATGAAATCCCGCCGAAAGCTGGATGATGACCGTATCGGCGAGCGAGTTCTGAAATACTCTGTAATACCGTTTCCTGAATGACTGGATTCAGAATATTATAATACTGAGCTCCGTCTTTTAATTCTTTTTCCGATGTAATCAGCTCATTTCCCTGTGGGTCACGCCAACGCATTTCTGCCGCTGTTCGGACTGCGTCCGCCGTCCAGCTCCGTCCGAGTGCCACCGTATTTTCCTGCGCACGCGGAAACCGTGCGGCCGTCTCGAGACTCGGAATTGGTGATGAAAAATCCATCGCGGGTATCAGCTTCAGATTCTTCCGGTCAAACATCCGAAATAGCATTTCTACGATATCCTTCCGTACCGGGTCTTGTGCCGTGGGAAAATACGTTCCGTTATCATATCTCGGTGTCGGATTCAGAATTCGGCTCGGATAAATCGTACTTCCGTCCGCGTATACTGTCAGAATCACGCCATTATAACCGACGTGTTCCATATACTCAATCATCCGGTTTCCGCCACTATAAAACGTCAGCCAGTCCGAAACACATAACCCCGTCGGGTCATTATTCATCTCTGATGACGAAAACGCCTGCGCGAACATCGGTTTTCCGAGCATCATCGCCATCAATCGCCGTTTCGCCGTACTTCCAGTCACATTTCCTGTTCCGTAACCGTTTCCTGTTCCGTAACCGTTCCCCGCTATGAGATTCCCTTCCGTCGGTAACGGCGTGTGAGGCTGAAATTTTCTTCCTGCTGAGAAAAACCGGATTTTTCCGAGGCAGACTGGTTTCTGTGCATGCCGATTTACGATTAACACAATCGGTGTACGGCTCTGTGGCCAGAAGAGAACATGATGCCGGTCGAGTCGCACCACGGATGCTTCATCACTCCGCGGTGTCGGCACGTTCACACCAGAATCGATTCCCGGAGGCACAATCGCTCCTGTGGAGTTCGGTTCCAGAATGCTCACGCTGAATGTCTGCTCCTGATTCGCCAGATACTCCACCTCCAGTACATATGGCATTCCGGGATTTTCTACCACTAGCGGAAACGCCTCCCATGCCGGGTCACTTGCAGGAGTCCGCGACTGAGGAATCTCCAGAAACTGCACGTTTACATGATTTTCGGCCGTTCCGGTTCCATTTTCCGTATTTCCTGCTGTTTCAGTTCTGTTATGATTACTGTTTCCGCTATTTCCGCTGGTATTACCATTTCCACTGGTGTTACTTACGTTATTCGTGCTATTTACGCTGATATTCCGCACGATACGCTGTTTATTCTGTAACGTTTCCGCCTCTGGGAAAATCGCACGGAACTGTTTCAGGGTGTTTTTATCGAGACTTTCCCACCATTTCGTCTGCGTGGGATCAATTTCCATTTTCAGAGTGTAACCGTTTTCTCCCTGAGCGTTTCCCCCTAACACGTTTCCTGTCTGAAAGTTTCCCGTTACACCATCCGCCAGAACGATGAACTGAATTCTTCTTTGGGTGATTTCTTTCTCGGAATCCGCGCGAAAACTAGAAAAAGGTGCGGTCAGCGTCCGTGAGAACTGTCCACCGGAATTTTCTTCTACCGTTTTCCGCTTCAGCGTAAGTACTACATCATACACTCCTTCCGTTTCGGGAACGGGGAACTGAACCTGTACGGGTCCCCGACCATCGAGCGCGACGTTCTGTATCACTCCGCTATTTATCTCGAAAGTCTCACGCCCACGGTAAATAATCCATTCCAACACGCCGAAATCCGCATTTTGGACGCCGTTTCCAGAAGTCCGATGATTTCCACTGTTTCCAGAATTTCTAGCAATTCCAAAATTTTTACCATTTCCTGCATTTCCCGAGTTTCTCGTGCTTTCAGCGTTTCCTGTATTTCCGCCGTTTCCGAGGTTTCTCGTGTTTCCGACAGTTTCATCATTTCCAGCAGTTAAACCAGAAGCCGTTTCTGCTGACACGCATAACGACGGACGGACGGTACACTGAAACATATCCCGTGGCGCGAAAACCAGATTATCCCGAGAAAGCTGAACCTGAAGCATATCTCCCGGTACGCGGTTTACCGCACACTGGAAATTCGGAAATTTCTTCGATAATTGAAAGGTTCGTGTTCCGGTGAGAAGCTCTTCCAGTGGAATTTCTACCCGTTTCGCTGTCGAGAAGTCTGGTTCCGTGTCAATCTGTACTGCGAGTTTCGCGCCTGGCTGAAACGGAACAGTAATGTCGAAACCGTTATATTTTTTGGCAGCTGTCTGACGGATCTGGACAGTTCCATTTACGCACCACGCGCCACCGGGATTATCCGTGAACATGGAGATCGGAGACAGATTCTGAATCGCACCACTTGAGCAGGTGACTTCTCCGTAAGCCGATGCATTTTCTCCGCCCCACCGTAAACGCAGACGTACCGACTCCGGCCCAGCTCCGTAAACCGTAGCGGTAAAGCCAAAAATCAGGATGAGCGCGAGAAAAAATTTCATGAAAAAATAGTATTTATACCGATTCTACTTGAAATTTCAGGGAAGGACGGTTCCTCCGTCGGTCATTTTTAATGTAAAACGACGGTGAAACGGAATTTTATGCGGAATTTTTATAGTGGTCGGGATTCATGAATCTTTATTTCATTTTCATCCACATTTCATTTTTATCCGCTTTATCCACGTATCGCCCTCCATTTAAAACGATTCGCATTTCATTATAAACACTTTTCCGATTTAAGGCTATACCAAAATTGAAAAATTTCTTCAGATAAATTGATGTTTCAGAATAATAAAACCGATACTGAATCTATACCCATGTATTTTTATACAGGGCACGAAAGGGAATTTATACTGTGACCGGAGGTTACTATGCGTCAATCGGTATGCAAAATTTTATTTTTTACTCTAGTCTCCGCCATTGCGTTTTCAGTTTCATCTGTAACACTGGCGCAGATGCCTTACACCACCACGAAAACGAATGATTGTGGCGCGGGAGTTGGCGCTCCTCAGGGCCGTGTTGGTCTGCGTCGTATCGCGGACCCGGAAGGTGGTTGGAAGACGAAAGGCTTTATCATCGACTCTTTTGGACCGATGCCTCAGACGGCTTATGATCCGAATTTCGGTTGTTATCCTGGAAATCAGCGCACGATTCATCGTTATCCCGCTTTCCACGGTAATTATTATTCTTCGCCGAGTAATTATCGTCACTACGCGGAATATCCGTGGAATGCTGACATGGCGGAACCGAGACCGTATCCGAATCAGGCGGCACTCCGTCAGGTGGGGTCTGAAGTGATTATCAGTACGGAAGTTGTGACACCTGCTCCGCAGTACACGACCACACCGCAACCTACACCTGCTCCGGCTCTGGAACCCGTTTCTGAAGCTCAGGTAGCTCCGGTTGCGACACCTGCTCAGGATACTCCGGAAGTTGTCCCCATGACGGACGTTCCGACTTCTGCAGGAACGATTGACACGACGATTCTGGATTAAGCTCCTGAATGAATTTCATGATTCTGGACGAACTCCGTCCGTTTCAGGTTTATTTCAGAAATATTTCAGGATAATAAAGAGGTATTTCGGGGACTTTTTCAGGATTTATATAGAGTTCATCTAGAGTTTATCTTGAGTTCATTAGAATTCAGTCAGAATTCCTCCAGAATGAATGCTGTGGTTATATCACGATTATCGCAGACGGATTCCGAGTGATTGTATTTACTCCGAAATTCGTACCATATCCTTTATACGCCCGTCCGCAACGTTT
>JAUNAI010000395.1 GCA_030527705.1 Planctomycetia bacterium
GGGAGGATAATAAGGTCTCCGAGACACAGTGGCAACGATGGACGAGAGAGGAAAACGTTATCGAAAAACGCTCGAATGGCGCCTCCATCACAACGCCCGTGCTGAATGATACGGAAGACCGAAAGTCTCCAGAAGAGGGTGCGCCACCGTTACACACGAAAATCACAGGCATTCCGAACGGGCTGTACCGCGTGTACTCGAACGCGACGAGTCGGCCACTCGCCATCTCTTTCGACGGGAAAAACTGGAAACAGGCGGCTACGTATCCCGAAAACGATTACGGTTTTTTCGACATTCAGGACGGTATTTTCGAGTTGTGGGTCGATGACCTGTACGCGTCACCGAAAAGCCGAGGGTGGGCGTATTACGATTATATTCGGCTTGTCCCGGTCACGGAACTCCCGAGAATTACGTCTCCGCAAGCATTTACGCTCCCGAATGGTGACACGCAGATTTCATGGATTACGAGTCAGCCCACGACGCTCAGTAAAGTGGGAATTAGGAAGAAAGGCGATCCTCAGAGCGTAACGGATTCTGGAAACGGTACAGATTCTGGGAACGTGACGGATTCTGGGAACGGTGCGGAAGCTATTTTCACGGAGATGAATGCTGGGATGCGGAATCATCGGGTGATTATCCCTGCGTCGGAGCTGGAGAATGGCGCGGAATATCAGGCGGTTATTTATCTTCCGATAAATCAGCGTGATGACGCGACACGGACGGTCATGGATTTTACTGCAGGAGCTCTCCCCGTCCCGGAAAAGACACAGAAAACGTCCGTGGTGCTTACCGTTTCGGAACCGACAGAGAAGGCGCGGAGTAACTGGCCGGTGGTTTCTGGTGTACCGTTCATGAAAGGCGTTCTGGCTTCTGCGGAGAATGTACGGCTTCTGGATGAGAATGGTGTCCCCGTCCCCGCCCAATTCGAGACGTTCTCACGCTGGGAAGATGGGAGCGTGAAGTGGTTACTCTGTACGTTCCGCGCTACGACACGCAGTCCGAGCGAGAAACCTGTCACATTCCGACTGGAAACGTCCCCGGAATTCTGCACGAAACCGGGAGTGTCACCCGTCAGCGAGGCGAAAATGAGGGAATTCGCGGAATCTCTGGAATCGTGCGTCACCTTCATGGACGGAACCGAGACGCGGTGTAATCCGTCAACGTTCCGAGTCGTGTCTCAGGGGGAACAGTCGGCAATTCTCGAGAGCGTGAATGATTTCACTCCGCGTGAGGGGGAGAAAGACTTCCTGACCGGTTATGAAATCACGTTTTTCGGTGACGATTTTATCCGTGTCCGCGCCACGCTAGCGAATCGTGAGCTGGAAACCGCCATGACGAAAGTCAGAAGCGCAGCGGTCAGTCTCCCCGGCGGTGAGCGTTCTTCTGGAGTTAAAATCCTGCAGGATACCGTAAATCATGCGGTTATCGAGACGGAAGTCTCACAGGGAGAGGAACCCAAGACGGAAATAGAACGCTGGGACGGACTGATTAACGCGCCGGACGGTGCATTCTGGCTCCGTGACGCGTGGCAGACGTGGCCGAAAGGGGCGACGTGCGCTCAGAATCGGGTAGAATTCCAGTTCCTCCCTGAATTACCGGAAGATTACGCGCCGAAAGACTGCGAGAAACTCGATGAAATCATGCTTCATTATTACTGGCTCTCCGAGAATGGTTACCTGTTTAAGCGCGGAATGGAACTGCGTCACGAGTTCTGGATTATGAAACGGGATAAGGAGGGTGAGTCGGGTGAAAATGCTCAGAAAGTCGCGGACGCGGAGTGGTTCCAGAAGCCGTTATTCGCGTGTGCGTCGCCGGATTATTACTGCTCGGTAAGTGTCTTTCCGCCGATGAATCCCGTCCGTGATGGGAAGTGGGACGTGTACGAGAACGCGTTTAAGAAGAGTTTCAGGAATCTTGAGACGAGTCGCCAGACCCGGGAGGAATACGGATGGATGAACTTCGGTGACTGGTACGGAGAACGGAAATATAACTGGGGTAATAACGAGTATGACCTCTCTTATGTCTGTGCGATGGCGTTCGCCCGCTCTGGAGATACCGCCTATTTAGCGCGAGGAACCGAGATGGCGAGACACTACACGACTGTGGACCGGAAAGCGTATCCATGGACGAAAAATGAGAAAGAAGCCCAGTACACTCACTGTTACGGCCACGTAAATCATTTCTTTACGGACGAGGACCCACGGGTTCAGGGACTTATCGGTTCTCTGAAATACAGCGCGTTTAACTGGGAATCCGACCGTTCTGGTGGACACGCATTTCAGCCGGGGAATTACTACATCGCGTGCCTGACGGGTGACCGTTACCTCTGGGAGGCGGCTTATTCCTCCAGCTTCATGCAGGCGGACTGGTACACGCCGAAATTTAACTTCTCCATTGAGCGTGCCGCTGGCTGGGTCATGAACAACGCGGTTTATTCCTACCGATTCACGAATAATCCTTTCTTCATGAACGCTGCCCGAATCTATCTTGAGACGATTTCCGAGAAACAGAACACGGAAACTGGGTGTTTCGACCTTCCGCAGGACCAGTCGGAGTGTGACTGTCCCGACAAGAAGGAACACCGAGGTGGAAAGGCTTTCGCGGTGGGCGTTCTGCTTCACTCCCTAATCCGTTTCAGTGAGAGTTGCCCGAACGAGACCGACCGAGAAACGGCTCAGACCATTTTGGTACGTGCGGCGGACTGGTTACTCGATTACTCTTGGAATGAGAGTAAAATGGGTTTTCGTTATAAAACCGGCTGTCCGAAATATGCCGACCACGGGTGGTACTCCGTTCTGGTGACGGAGGGAATCGCGTATGCAGGGAAAACGACGCAGAATCCGCGTTACACGGAGTTCCTTCTCCGCACGCTCCCCGAGCAGTTACGGAGAGTCTCCGGTGCACAGGAAACCGCCTGTGGTAAGGGATTCACCCAGCAACACCGACAGATTCCCCATACGTTATATTACCTGGACGAGTATTTAAAAGAAAATCCAGAGAAACAGTGATTTTACCGTTGATTATAGTGAGTAGAGGGTACGAGGCGGGGTGTCTCAGCCCCTATTTCCTCCAACACAGAAAGGTAACCTATGAAAAAAATCC
>JAUNAI010000062.1 GCA_030527705.1 Planctomycetia bacterium
AGACAGATTTCACAGACGGATTTTAAATGGTCATAATCATTTTTAATCACACATGAAAATTCTTTCGAGGGGCGGTCCCTCCAGCAGTCGTTTCAGCAACGCGAAACGACGGAAAAGCGGAATTTTATTGTGCGTTGATTTTAAAAATCTGTGAAAATCCGTGGGAGATTTAAAATCACTGGTTTTCGGGGAAATCTGTGGGAGATTAAATATCCGGGTTAAACCCTAAATTTATATATAACAGGAAAGATTATGTTTACAGTCGTCGTTATTTTCATTTTTGCCGCTGTGTTGGGAACTGCGATGCGTGAGGGGCTTTGGTCGAACACGTTGCGCCTTTTTAACGTCATTTTCGCGGGACTTGTTGCGTCGACGCTCGGTCCATCCGTGGCGGTGACGTTACGCGGTCTGGCTCCGTCGCGTGTGTTTTTCTTTAATTTCCTCGCGCTGTGGCTGATTTTCTGGATTGTCTGCGGTCTGTTGCAGATTTCCACGAATAAACTCAGTACCGTGAAGGTGAAATTCGACCCTAAAGTGAACCTTTACGGCGGTTACGCGATGGCATTTCTGTTGGCCTGCGTGTTCACATCGTTCGCGATGTTCACGATGCACCAGGCTCCGTTGGCGAAATCGTTTATGTTTAATGGGTTTAAGTCGTCGGAAAGAATGGTGATGGGAACTGCGCCCGACCGACAGTGGTACACGTTTTATTCTTATGTTGGCGGTGGCGCGATGGGTGGAGCGACCGAGGCGAAATCGTTCGACGAATACCGACGCGGATGTGATAATTTCCGTAGTGCGCTGGAAGAAAATGTGAAGCGGACAGGAACAACTGCGAATCGCACCGACGGAAGTGCGTTAAAGAAAAGAGCGCATATCCATTAAAAGTTTTTTTGAAGAGGGAATCTGTGTGGGAAACTATTTTACAAAAATGTTTCCCATTTACGAACATGAATTCTTTATGGGTAGCAAGTTCTTCTGCGGAATGCCGTAGAATCTTGCGTTGGTATTTAGCCTGAAATCGTTATTTTATAAAAACAGGAAAAACCAGCATGAATGATACAGAAAATCTTGTGGAAGAAACGCGAGACGTGTCGATTCTCGCGCTGATTGGCGGTGGAGTGGGACTATTTTCGCCATTAGCGATGTTGTCAAGTAACCTCCTTTTCATTCCAACGATTGCGGCAATTCTTCTGCTTGTGGCTCTTTTACGGATTACGATTCACCGAGCGCCGATGATTGGTGGGCGATTTGCGCAGTGGTGTTTCCTTTTCACGCTCTTTTTCGGCTCAATGGCGTGGGGGTCAGCGATTTCGTATCGGCAGTGTGAGGTAGAATCGGCAAAACATTTTGCGTCGCAGTGGTTTACGCTTATGACGACGGGGCGACCGCTTGAGGCGTTACAGTTGGAAACCCCTTCCCTTCAGCGTGCGAAGGGGGCAGGTCTTCTGCGTCGGTACACGACGGAGAGGAGTTATATGGATTCCCATAAAGTGTTCATGGAAAATGATGCGGTGAAGTATATTCTTCGTGAGTTTCAGGGGGGAGAAATTACGTTTAAACGGGTGTCGGACATTACGTTTAGTCGGCGTTTAACGTCTTTTTTTGTTATTTTTGAGCTTTCGACGGGCGAGGGCGTGATGCGGAAGTCGCGTGAATTTCAGATTCAGATTTCCGCAGCCAAAACGTATGCTGACAGTGCGAGTAACCCGTCTCATGAAGACCGATACGAGTGGACGACTCGGTTAATTGATGTGTTGCCGAATTAGTTTTAAGTAAAATAGGAAATCTTTTTCACACTCCGCGTTTCGCCTGGAACCAGAAGAGGTGGGCGCGGGGAGTGAGGGAGAATGTGGAAGAACGAGCGAAATTCTGGATCCACGGAAGACGGGTAAGAATTTCGGACACAGTCTGCCCCTGCGGCATGAGGAATATCTTTTCGGGAAGCAGATAGGGGTGGTTTTTCAGGAAATCCGCAATTTCAGCTCCGTCTTTTTCTGTATCTGTCACGAATTTTATCTGATAATCGTGTGCATTTCGCGTCAGCGTCGCTAGCGTTGTGGAAACGTCACACAGTGGGAGTGCATTGCCAGAATTTTTCATCTTCGGGCTGACGGAGATCAGGTCGCATTCCAGCGGAAGAACATGAGTCCCTGCCGTCTCGATTGTGACGTGAAAACCCGACGCGCGGAGGTTCTGAACCAGTTCGACTGTCTCGGAAAAGAGCATCGGTTCTCCGCCCGTCAACACGACGTGACGCACGTGGTCTGTCGGCGTCGGTTCCGGGATTCCCAACGTGAAAGCGGTTTTTTGGTACTCAGTTTTCCACGCGAAAGAAAGTTCTGGAAAGATTGGTTTTTCCGCCCGATTTTTGACTTCTGAAAGAATTTTTTCTACGGTCATCGGGATTCCATCCGAAATTTTCTGCGCGTATGGCGTGTCACAGAATGCACACCGTAGGTGACAGCCCGCGACACGGACGAAAATAGAAGGGGTACCGGTAAGGGAACCTTCACCCTGCCAGGACGTGAATATTTCGGATATGGATAATGACATGGTAAAATGAAACAGGTTAAAATATCAAGAGTTTTTTGAAGGGGGAGTGTGAGGGGGAAAGAATTTTGCAAAAATGTTTCCCCTCTCACGAATATTTATAGGTTCAGTTTCTAAACACGAACGCAAGTGTCCACCCTTTCGGGAGGAACTTGCTACCCGGAATGTCGTGACGCCCGTGGGAGAGAAAACATTTTGAAAATTGTTTTCTCCCCAGTCCCCTCTTTCAAAAACTTTTTAATCGCAATCTTCGAACGCTTGCTTCTTGTATTTTTCTTCTCTTTTTTTCTTATTTTGACTCGCACAACTGTCGTAACATCGCGAGCACAAGTAATACGTCGTCTTTCGATACCTGACTCCAATTCGCGAGTTTATGATTCAGAATAGCCAACTTAAACATCTCCATCGCCTCGTCAAGGTCGGAGGGAAGCTGCGGAAGATTTTCGAAAAGTCGCTGTGGCGTGACGGAATCTCTCATTTGATTTTCCACATCACTTGGCGAGTCTGAATCCCACGGGACGTCTGATGTGATTTCCGCGTCTACTGCCGGTCGGACGGCATTCGGCGAACGGTCCGTGTCGGTGAAATCATGATATTCATCGGTACTTGCAGAATTTCCTGCATTTTCACTGTCCCAGTCACGGCTATTCACATCACGTGCTGTACTGGAAACGATTCCGTCCGCTTGAACTTTCCCCATCTGTTCCGGAGTCGGAAAATTCGCAGTTCCAGTCGCGCCAGAGAGCGTCGTGGAATCCATTCCAGCGGCGACATCTTCATCGAGTTCCGCGAGAATCACATCCTCCTCACGTGGTTTCAGTTCTGGTGGCGCACCAATCGCAATCCAGCGTTGTTTCCGCATGGCCGACACGCTCCAACGGTTCTGAGAAGCGCCCTCCAGCCAGATTTCCGAATCTTCCCAGTCGAGAGCCGCCTGAAAGTGGCTCCAGTAAAGTCCGGGATATTGGTGGAACGTCTCGCCGAAACGCTCGAAAACGCGCCGCAGTCTTCCGACGTGCTGACTGGTGACGTTTCCGACACGGCGACTCCACGCTTCATCACTGTAGAGGTTATTCGGGACGCCGGAGGCAATCATACTTTCACGCCAACGGTAGATGACTTTTCCCTTTTCCCAGTTGGTCTGACTCACAAGCCGATTCCACTCGCCGACGTACTCGCGCGAGGCTTCTTCCGCCATCGTCACGTCATATTCCGGTGCTTCATCGTGCACGAGTGGTTCTTTCTCCATCGAATCGACATCCGAAAAATCGTACGGACCTGCCTCACTCTCGTCGTCCATGGGGAACGGCGGCACACTTTCGTCCCACTCCTGCGCGGAATTTACATTTTCCCAGTCCATAAAAGCTCCGTTTTGCGTCCTTTCAGTTTTCGCCAGAGACTATATATATTATATCATGGAAAATATTATACCACAAGTCGAGAATCTTGTCAATTGCTAGATTGAAAAAATCTGAAATTTCCGTCTAGATGGAGAAATTCAGAAAAAATGTTTCCTCCCCCTTGATATTTAATGGATATTTAAGTAAAATTAAAGAAGAATATATACATATTTTTCTAAACACTAAAAATCGGAGAATTTTCATGGACTCGCAATTTCAGTCATTGAGTAACCTACCGACGCATACACAGATGAAATATTCCGACCCGCAGATGTTGAAGTTGAAGGAAGGACGGGAAATCGGAAAATATTGCCTTGTCGAGAAAGTTGGCGAGGGTGGAATGGGCGTGGTGTGGAAGGCGTTGGATACCGTTGGGAATCGGTACGTCGCTCTGAAATTTGTCCCTGCGGAGATCCGTCATCGAGAAGACGCGATGGAACAGGTAAAAACTGTCTTTTCGCGTATTCAGGCGTTAAATCATCAGCACATCTGCCCCATTTTGGCGTTGGAAAAAGATGAACAGTTAGGTTATTTCGTTGTGATGAAGTGGCTGGAGGGACAGTCGCTCGACAAGTTAGCGCGGTCGTGGATTTTACGGAAAAGTAATCTGATAATTCCAATTTTAAAGGCGGTTGCGAGTGCGTTGGACTATGCGCACGGTGAGAAGGTGTTACATCGGGATGTGAAGCCGTCGAATATTTTTGTGCGACTTGAAAATGATCGGATAAAAGAGGTAAGTCTGATTGATTTTGGTCTTGCGTCTGAAATTCACACCTCTCTTTCGCAGTTTTCGAACCGAATCGTCAACACGAGTGGCACGCGCCCTTACATGCCGCCGGAACAGTGGCAGGGAAAGCGACAGACGGAGCGGACGGACCAGTATTCTCTGGGAATCGTGGCGTATGAGCTTTTCGCGGGTTACCTTCCATTCCAGATACCGGACGTCGCCATGCTCCGACTTGCGATAATGCAGGACGCGCCGGAGGAAATTGAAGACGTACCGGAAGCCGTAAATACAGCGATTCTCCGCGCGTTGGCGAAAAAGCCGGAAGGAAGATTTTCGTCGTGTGGAGAATTCGTAAACGCGCTGGAAGGTCAAGTGTTTACCACGTCGTCGGTTTCGAACAATCCTGAACCAACTTTCGGCGCCAAACAGAAAACTGTGGCGGAACTGGAACAGGAATATTATGAGAAATTGCGAGCGGAGTTAGCGCAAAAACATGCGGAAAAATTACGTCAAAAAAGAGAAGTTGAAGCCAAAAAAAAGGCGGAAGCGCGACTAATTGCGGAATTGGAGGCGGAAGAAGAGCGTAAGCGCGAAGCAGCGGAGGCGAAACGGAAACATGAAGAGGAACGTCTTCGTAAACAGGAAGAAGCGGAGGCGAAACGAAAGGCCGAAGAAAAGCGTAAAATAGAAGAACAATTTGAGGAGTTGAAAGAAAAATATGCGCCATTACAAGTGGAAGCGGGTAAAAGAATGGTAAAAACCGTTGACGGTATCGAATACGCTTTTCGTTACTGTCCGCCGGGTGTGTTTATGATGGGCGATAAAGATTTACAACATCAAGTAACACTAACAAAAGGTTTCTGGCTACTTGAAACACAAGTAACGCAAGAAATGTGGAAATCTGTGATGGGGAATAATCCCAGTTGGTTCAAATTTTTGTTCTTCACAACAAGACCGAAACACCCTGTCGAAAACGTAAGTTGGGATGACTGTCAGGACTTTTGCCGTAAGTTGACGCAGAAGATAGGTATGAAGATAAGTCTTCCGACGGAGGCGCAGTGGGAGTATGCGTGTCGTGCGGGAACGACTACACCGTTTAATTTTGGTAGTACGCTGAACGGCGACAAGGCGAATTGCAACGGTAACTATCCTTATGGGACGAGTACGGAAGGGACGTATCACGAGAAGACGGTAGCAGTAAAGAGTTACGCTCCGAACGCTTGGGGATTGTATGATATGCACGGGAATGTGTGGGAGTGGTGTCAGGATTGGTATGGCGATTATCCAACCAATTCGGTCACGGACCCAACGGGACCGGATAGTGGTACGTACCGGGTTAATCGTGGCGGTAGCTGGGGTAACTATGGACAGCATTGCCAGTCGGCGACGCGGGACGACGATTCGCCGAGCCTTCGCATCGATATTCTGGGTTTCCGCGTGGTTCTCATGCCCTAGTTTGAGGGTATCGGTTAAGTGTAACTAGTTGTGTGAGAGGGGGACGGCGGGACGCTGTCGGTTATTGTATTTTACGGAAGAATTATTTACACAAGTGTGTTTAAGGAGTTATTACCGAAACGTCTCACTCCGGAGGGGTGATATGTAATGGCCGTGGGTGTAAGCCCACGGATGAATGAGTCCTTCCTCACACCCCGACCGCGTAGCTGTCGAATCATTCAACCGCTACGCGGTTGGCGTTTTGGAGGGGGTACCGTATTCCGGGGATAAAAACTTCTGGCCATATACATTGGACTGCTACGCGGTCAGATGACGGTGTTTCACCATCTGTGTTATATGTCACCTCCTTGTATTTTAAATCATTTTTCGGCACTTTTACCCCGCCCCCTCCGTCACCTACGGTGACACCTCCCCTATTAGGGGAGGCTTTAAAAGGTAATCATGACCATTACGCGGTCAGATGACGATGTTTCGCCGTCTATAATAAAGTTTTTATCTGAAAATTGCCACTGCCCTCAAGATACGGTGGAAAATGTGAAAATGGGTAAGGCTGGGGTGTTTTTCGGGAATGTGATGGGAAAAACTTAAGGAAAAAATGAAAAGAATGATGAAATTTCCAATTTTTTCGGTCGCCCCCCCTTGAAGAAAAAGGAGAAAGCTGGTAGAATAAGGCGAAAATTTATTATGTTCATTTTCTTTTTTTAGGGATTCAAGAAATGAAAGAAAAAATTCATCCGAATTACGTCGAGACGAAAGTCACCTGCGGTTGCGGAAATACGTTCATGACGCGTAGCACGAAACCGGAACTGAAAATTGATATTTGCAATGCGTGCCATCCGTTCTACACCGGTCGTCTGAAGTATGTCGACACGGCAGGACGTATTGAAAAATTCAAGTCCAAGATTCCTCAGGGTGGTTACGCCAGCTTGCAGCAGAAGAAAAAATAGTCTAGGTTTTCGAGGCGCAGTTATCTGAATGGGTTATTGCGCCTTTTTTGTGGACTTGTACAGTATGAAATATATCGTTGATAAATATGAGCGAGGGGTGAGGCTGAACACCAACGCAAGATTCTACTGCGTTCCGCAGAAGAACTTGCTACCCATTGAGAATTTACGTTCGTGAGTGGGGGAACATTTTTGAAAAATAGTTCCCCCCTCAGATTCCCCCTTCAAAAAACTTTTAATAGCGACTGCGTCGCGACTTTTTTTCTTTCTCCTTTTTTTCCTGGAATTTAATCATGATGCACGAAATGTTGGAATCAAAGCTCGCCCGTTTTGAAGAGCTTGAGCGGTTGATGGTGGACCCGGAAGTTTTGCAGGACTCGGCAAAGCTCGTGGATGTCGTGCGTGAGCATGGGTCGATTGCGAAATTGGCAACGTGTTATCGGCGTTTTCGTAATTTGAATAATCAGATTGCGGAAGCGAACGAGATGATAAACGGTTCCGATCCGGAAATGAAGGAACTTGCGGAATTGGAGCTTCCGGAACTGAAGGAGAAACGCGAGACACTGTGGGAGGAACTTTTGGACCTGACAATCGGTGGCGAGGACGCGAACCGAACGCGGGTGATGCTAGAAATTCGTGCTGGAACGGGGGGCGACGAGGCGGCGTTGTTCGCGCGCGACCTGTTTGACATGTATAAGCATTACTGTGAGAAAAAGGGCTGGAAGACGGAAATCATGGACATGAACGCCACCGAATTGGGCGGTTTCAAGGAAATCGTCATGGAAATCGAGGGTGAGGGCGTGTATCGTGAATTGCAGTATGAAAGTGGTGGACACCGGGTTCAGCGCGTGCCGGAAACGGAGACGAAGGGGAGAATTCAGACTTCTGCGGCAACGGTGGCGGTGATGCCGGAACCGGAAGAGGTGGAGATTGAGATTAAGGAAGAAGATTATCGTCTCGACCGCTTTTGCTCTAGTGGACCGGGTGGTCAGCACGTGAATAAAACGCAGTCGGCTGTCCGTCTAACGCACTTGGCGACGGGGATTGTGGTGCAGTGTCAGGACGAAAAAAGTCAGCATAAGAATCTCGCGAAAGCGTTAAAGGTTCTGAAATCGCGTGTGTATGACCATTTTCGCGAGATTGAAGTGGCGAAACGCTCGGAAGACCGCAAGACGAAAATCGGGTCGGGTGACAGAAGTCAGCGTATTCGGACATACAACTTCCCGGAAAACCGCGTGACGGACCACCGCATTAACTTTACACTGTATAAGCTGGACAGCGTGCTGGCGGGAAATATGGAACCGGTCATCGAGGCGCTTCTGGAATACGAGCGTCAGGAACAGCGGTTGGCATTTGGGACGATTGAGTGATTTTAGGAGTGTATTTTTTCGTGTGTTATTTTTATACCCGACGCACTATAAAATTCCGTTTCACAGTCGTTTCTCATGGCAGAAACGACTGTTGGAAGGACGATCCTTCCCTGAGTTTTAAGTGGAGTTGGTATACATGCGGAGTAGTTCATGGAAATTCGTCTTTTGCACATTGAGGATCGTGACCTGATTCGTGCGGGGATTCGGTCGATTTTTGCGGACTCAGTTATTCATCTGATTGGGTCTGCCTATACTGAGTCGGAGGCGAGACGGCTGACGATAGAGCGAAATCCGGATATTGTATTGTTTAATATTCAGATGAAGTCGTTTAATGGCGTGGAGTTTCTGCGTCAGTATCGTCATGATTTTCCAGAACAGAAGGTTATTATTTTGACGGCGACTAATGAGTTTTTTCATCTCATACAGTCGGCAATTTTGGGGGTGACGGATTATATTCTGGATAATATTCCGGCAGAGGTTCTCCTTCAGCGGTTACAGAGTATCTATTACGGGACGGGCATGTCACCGAATGAAGATTGGCGGAAAATTCATGAAAATCCGTCTCCATCGCGGTTTCGTGACTTGCGTATGCGCTTGACGCAGCGTGAAGAGCAGGTTTTACGCTATCTTGTTCAGGGAATGAGTAATAAGGAAATAGCGGCTGAACTTCGGATTAGTGCAGAAACGGTGAAGGAACATGTACAGCATATTCTGCGAAAACTGGGGGTGCACGACCGAACCGAAGCGGCTGTATGGGCTGTTCGGAAGGGGTTCGTCTGAATAAAAGGTACCGGTAATCGACCTGATTCATTTCTTGTAAACACGGTTGTGGAAAACATTCGATTGTCTATGGATACTTGATAAGTTCGGATGATTAAGAATTATTTTGTGCTAATATACCTAGAATTTCTGGTGAGAATTAACTTATAATTGGAAAATTTTTACATTTTTTCTGGGGGAACTTCTTGACAAGATGGGAAAAATATGTTTTAATGGTTAAATATGACGTTTTTTGAGAAAAACTCGATTTTATGAACCGGAGTTTCTGATGTTTAAAAAATTTATCCTGCCTGCTCTACTCGGTGTAACGACGCTGATGGTGAGCCATGCTCAGGCCGCAGTCGAAATGACGACGAAAGCGTGGGCGAATAATCCGGACGAGTTCGTGACGATGCAGAATGACATCGCGATCGGCCACGTGCTTAATTTTATGAACTTCCCTGAGGCGAAAATCGTCGAGGCTAACGGAATTAATCCTGGCTCGTACGTGGCTATCTCGGACAGTCTTGTGGGACAGCTTGGTGCTGACGGGCGTATCGTAGTGGAAGGTAAGCCGGCTCGGCTTTTGGTTTATCTCGGTAAAGCCCGCTCCATTAAAGAGGTCTGTGTCTACACGGGAAATATCGATTCGCGTGCGAATCAGGACTACATCGTCCGTTTTGCGGATAACTCGGCAAAACCCGGGCAGAAACCGAACATGAGCGAAGCGTTTACGCTGACGACCGGTGATAAAGTTCTCGGCGCGAATGGCGGCGGTTTCAAGACATCTTTCCGTGAAACTGAAACGGGAAAATTCATTGGTGACAAGAAATTCGACTGGGTGGAGTTCCAGTTCTGGAGCACGTATCCGACGAAAGCTGGTGACCCCGGTAAATCCAAGACGAGCGCGAATAGCTGGTGTTCACTGATTGAGATTCAGCTTGTTGGCGACGAGAATGACCCGGAACTTTACGGTTCTCCGGAAGAAAAAGCGGCGACGCAGGAAGCGATTGCGCGTCGTCAGCTGGAACAGCGTCTGACGAAAGTGTCGAGTGACGCGGTCGTTGCGATGCGTCAGATGGACTCGCTGAAAATGGCGATTGAACACTTGGCGAAAACGTTCCCCGACAAGTATGACGGAGCGAAATACCTCGCGGAACTGAAAAAGTATGATGACGCTTTCATGAGTGTGGATCCGACAGATGAAAAAGCTGTCGAAAAACTGCTCGAAACGGTAAAAGAGTTCCTCGTTTTCCGTCGTGAGGCGTTGTTGGCGAATCCGTATCTGCCTGAAGACGTGCTGGTGCGTGTGGCGACGAATCCGAATCTTGAAGCGAACTGGATGTCGAACTGTTCGCGTGGTAAAGGTCCGAATGACAACACGATTCAGATTCTGAACCTGAAAACGAATGAACTGAAACCGTTGATTAACCCGCCGCGTCCGGGATATATGGGCGATATCTGCCTGCACTGGGATGCGAAACGGATTCTGGTTACCGCGTTGTCTGAAAAGAACACGTGGGAAGTTTTTGAAGTGAATCTTGATAAACCGACCGAATTTAAACAGGTCACGCCGTTCATGGGTCCCGACGTGGACAACGTAGAAGGTTGCTATCTACCGGACGGTGCGCATCTCTACATTTCCAGTGCGTCGATGATGGGTGTTCCGTGTATCGGTGGTGCGGGTCACGTGGGGAATATCTTCCGTGTTGAAGCGGACGGTAAAACCGCGCGTCAGTTAACGTTCGAGCAGGACCAGGACTGGTGCCCGATTACGCTGAATAACGGTCGTGTAATGTATCTCCGCTGGGAATATGTGGACGATAACCATTATTTCACCCGTATTATGATGCACATGAATCCGGATGGTTCCGACCAGAAGGAATATTACGGCTCGAACTCTTACTGGCCGAACTCGATGTTCTACGCGAAACCGATTCCGGGAACGCCGAAATTCGTGACGATTGTGACTGGTCACCATGGTGCCGCACAGCGTCAGGGCGAGCTGTATATTATTGACCCGCGTAAGGGTCGTCAGGAAATCGACGGCGTGGTTCAGCAGTTGCCGTTCCGCGACAAGAAGCCGGAAGCGAAGATTATGGACCAGTTGGTCGATAATTCTTGGCCGAAATTCTTGTTCCCGTTCCCGCTGAGTGAGGATTACTTCCTCGTTTCCGCGCGTTTGACGCCACAGAGTCCGTGGGGACTGTATCTTGTGGACACGTTCGATAATATGTTGCTGATTAAAGAATCGAATTCGTTCGGTCTCTTTGAGCCGCAGCCGTTGAATGTGCGTCCGACTCCGCCGGTGGTTGCTAGCCGCCTGATTGAAGGACAGAAAGACGCGACGGTCTTCTTGACGGACGTCCATTTCGGTCCGGGCCTGGCGAACGTTCCGCGTGGTACGATTAAGAAACTGCGTCTGTTCGGTTATCAGTACGGTTATCGTGGAATTGGTAATCATGACATGATGGGTATTGAAGCGAGTTGGGACTCCAAAATCCTCATTGGTGAAGTTCCTGTTTATGAAGATGGTTCTGCTCACTTCCGTATTCCGGCTAATACGCCGATTGCGGTTCAGCCGCTCGACGAAAAAGGTAGCGCGGTTCAGCTTATGCGTTCTTGGCTCGTCGGTATGCCGGGCGAAGGTGTGACGTGTAACGGTTGTCACGAGTCACAGAACAGTGTGACGCCGGCGAAATTCACGATCGCGATGCGTAAAGCTCCGAGTGAAATTGAGGAATTTAATGGTGAATCTCGTCCGATGGGCTTTAATCGTGAAGTTCAGCCGGTTCTGGATAAATACTGCGTTGGTTGCCACGACGGTTCTAAAGAAGGACGTCCGAATTTCGCGGACATCACTCGTCCGAAAGATGAGTGGAGTGGTCACTACGGAAAATCGTACATTGATATTGTGCCGTACGTTCGTCGTCCAGGTCCGGAAAGTGACGTGCACATGTTCTATCCGATGGAATATCACACGAATACGTCTCCGTTGTTCCAGCTTCTGCGTGACGGAAATCACTATAACGTGAAACTGGATGACATGGCGTATCGTCAGTTAGCACTGTGGATTGACATGAACTGCCCGTATCATGCGACGTGGTCGGAAGTTTCCGAAGCATTCCGTGGCAGTACGGATCATGTTCAGAAAATGGCGAAACGTACGCAGGAACTCCGTTCCATGTATGCTAACTTGCACGACGACCCGGAAAAGGGAAGTTTCGTGGAAGTGGAACGTCCTGAATGGGTGAAGCCGGCGGAATGGGTTGAGCCGAAAACTGTGGCTCCGGAAGGTGCCAAAACGGAAGTGGTCGGCGAGGCTGGTGAAAAAATGACGGTTGCGGTCAGTGATACGCTGTCGATTGACTTGGTTAAGATTCCGGCGGGTAAATTCGTGATCGGCGACGACTGCAAGCATAAAGCGGAAGAAAATCGTAATGAAGTGACGATCGAGAAACCGTTCTACATGATGACGACGGAAGTCACGAACGCGCTTTATAAGGAATTCGACCCGCACCATGACAGTCGCTACATCGACCAGCAGTGGAAAGACCACACGTGGCCCGGTTACGCACACAACTTCCCGGAACAGCCGGTAATCCGTATTTCGTGGAATGAAGCGATGGAATTCTGCAAGTGGCTCTCCGAAAAGACGGGCAAGAAATTCCGTCTTCCGACCGAAGCTGAATGGGAATGGGCGGCGAAAGCCGGAACCCAGACACCGTTCTGGTGGGGCGGATTGGAGGCCGATTTCGGTGAATACGCGAACCTCGCGGACATCAGCATGGATCTGTTCGTCTGTAAGGGGGTGAATCCGCAGCCGGTGAAGCACGCACCTTATGAAGCTTTCTGGAAAGCGGTCAAGACGGTTGACGATGGTCAGATGATTCCGGGTTGGGATACTGAAACCCACAGCAACGCGCCGGCAACACAGGACCCGAATAAGGGAATTGCGTGTTACAAGCCGAATCCGTGGGGACTGTATGACATGAACGGTAACGTCTGTGAATGGACGCTGTCGGATTATAAAGCGTATCCGTACAACGCGAATGACGGACGTAATGGCTGTAATCCGGAAACGGAAAAAGTCGTGAAGGGTGGTTCCTGGTTCGACCTTCCGAAGACGGCACGAAACGGTTATCGTCTCCCGTATCCGGCATGGCAGAAAGTTTATAACGTCGGCTTCCGCGTGATTTGCGAGGAATAATAATGCAGTGAGTTGAGCGCAACGGAGGTGAACAGGTTTCGCCTCCGTTGTTTCTTTATGGCTCTTAAATTCCCACCGAAATAGGAGAAAAACATGAATTATCCGCCTATATCAGGGTTTTTGTGGATATGGTTTTTCCTATTTATCCTGAATCTAATTCTGAACTTTTATTATTTACGTGAGATTCGCGTGAAAAAGAGAGTGCCGATTTACTGGTTATCTCTCGCGTTATTTTTCGTGGCGGTGGTGGTTGAAAATTTAACTACGTTTTTCGAAACAGGGAGTGTCGTTACGATTACCAGAATATTTTTCTTCTGGAATATCGCGTTAACCGTGCTCAGCACGTGTTTTTATCTGTGGACGTTTTGGAAATCGGGTTATTATTTTGGAACGCTTGCGCTTTTTGTGTTTCAGAGTTTCCTAATTTGGTGGATTACGGGAGTAATCGCGTCGTGTTAAATTGTAACTTAAGTGAATAACCTCCCCTTTCAGCCTAGATATTTCAAATCCCACGGATTTCACGGAAACCAGTGGTTTTAAATCTCCCACAGATTCCACAGAATTTCACAGACGGATTTTTAAATATTATGATCATTTAAAATCCGTCTGTGAAATCTGTCTCTTCTGTGTGAAGGGTCGTAAAATACAGGGTTCCGGAAAACAAAAAACTCGGTGTCCTAAATCATTTTCATCCCCACAAAACGCACTCCTTTCTATGAAAATCTGTGAGTTCTGTGGGAGATTTAATGGTTTTTGTTTCCGCGTTAAAATACACTGTGTTATTTTAACGTTTTTCACCTTTTAGCCATGAAATATTCAGGTTAGGGGAGGCTTTAAATCTTACCTTTTTTATAGAAAGTACTATCATGAAAAAAATTTTAACCTTCCTATTTTGTCTTGCGTGTGCGACCTGTCTGACTGCCGCGCCGGAGTATGTTCAGCAGGAGAGTTTTGACGCGCATGTGCGTGACGGAATCGGGAACACGATTGCGAAATTGGCGGCGGGTGAAGAAGTGACCGTCGCGTATTTCGGTGGCTCGATTACCGCCCAGAACGGTTGGCGTCCGAAAACGTCGAAATTCCTCGGCGAACAGTATCCCAACGCCAAAATTAACGAAATTCATGCCGCGATTGGCGGAACGGGTTCTGATTTAGGCGTTTTCCGTGTTGGTTATGATGTTTTGCGTCACGACCCGGATCTCGTTTTCGTCGAGTTCGCAACCAATGACGGCGGTAACTCGCCTGAAAACATCTGGCGTCAGATGGAAGGAATTGTCCGGCAGATTTGGCGTCATGACGCGCAGACGGATATCGTTTTCGTCTATACGGTTACGACGGGTTCTGTCGGCGATTATCAGAATGGAAAACTGGCGCGAGCGGCTGGCGCGATGGAAATGCTGGCGGAATTTTACGGAATTCCGACGATTAACTTTGGAAAACGCGTAGCGGAAATGGTCACGGCAGATAAATTGGTCATGAAAGCTGACGAAGCACCGGAAGGGAAAATCCTTTTTGCGAAAGATGGCGTGCATCCGCTCGATGAAGGTCACGAGCTGTATCTGGCAGACATCGTGGCAGCTTTTCCAGCGATGAAAGCATTACCGGCAGTGAATCATGCGGGAAAATTGGAGAAAGTTTTCGTCGAAGATAATTATGAGAACGCAAAAATGGTCTCGATTAAGCCGGAAATGCTCGAGGGTGAGTGGAAACAGCTTCAGGAAGGTGACGCGATGTACGGTTTCACGAATCGCACGGGTGAAATGTGGCTGACTGCGACGCCAGGAAGTAAGTTGACGTTCAAATTCCGCGGAACGCAGGTGAAATTTTATGATATTCTCGCGCCGAATGCCGGTCAGGTGTGGGTGACAGTCGACGGTAAAAAGTCGGAAAAACCGTCCGCGCGTTACGACAGTTACTGTAGCTGGTCGCGTTTGGCGACGCTCTGGGCGTTCAGTGACGCGAACTCGGACCCGAATGAGGTTCATACGGTAACGGTGGAACTCGATGCGAATCAGCCGGACCGGACCGTCGTGAAGGAGTATAAGGAGGGCGATCCGAAATATGACGGCACGAACTGGTGGGTCGGGAAGATTATGATTCTCGGCGACGTGGTTGAGTAAAAATAGATTTCAGAGTGCGTAGGTATTCTGCTTACGTATCTGTAAATGTTGTTGCGACAGTGTCTGAAAGGCACTGTCGTTTTTTTTTGTGAGGAAGTGAGAGGAAAGGAGAAGGGGAGGGAAGATTTTTTATAAAATGGCTGATTTTTTAATTTTCGTGTGTCGGAATCCTTGCAAAAAGCGGAGGAATGTGGTATACTGATTATTATATGTTAATTTAACATGCGTGAATGTGACAATAATGAAATCTGGGAGCGATATATGAAAAAATCTTGTTCGCGATGGTGGGAAAAAGTAATGGTAAGTCGGTATTCTCTGGATATACGGTATTTTTGGGTTGGAATTCTTTTCTGGACTGTGTGTGTAGTGATCGGTGGGGCGGTTTCATCAGTCTCGGCGGCTGAAGGAAGAGAGAAACTACAACTTGATTTAACTCCGTTGGAGGCGCGGGCAGATAAGGGAGATGCGGAGGCGCAGACTGCGCTGGGAATTTTTTACGTCGCAGGACGGGAAGTGCCTCGGGATGTGGAACGTGGTTTTAAATGGTTGAAACGTGCGTCAGAGTCGGGGGACGCGCGCGGGCTGTATTACTGGGGATTATGTTTTCTGGATGGAATAGGGACGGAAAAGGATACGGAACGCGGTCTGGAACTTGTGCGTCAGGCGGAAAAGGGTGGGTATGTTGCGGCACGGATGTTTCTCGGAAAATGTTATCTAAATGGACAGTACGGACTGAAGAAAGAAACGGAAAAGGCGTTGGAGCTTCTTACCTCGGCTGCGAGAGAAGAGGACGCGGAAGCACAGTTTCTGTTGGGAGTGGTTTATGCAGGGACAGAAAAGGGAATATCTGCGAATCGCCAGCGGATGTTGAAATGGCTGACGTTATCTGCGCAGAGTGGCTATCTGCCAGCACAGCGGATTCTGGGAAAAGAGTATCTGGAGACGGGTGAGACTTTCTGGGCACGAGAATGGTTAGAAACTGCGTATGAAGCGGGTGATGCGGAGTCGGCATACTGGATGGCAGTTCAGGAACTGCAGGGATGGGGAGAAACTGTCCCGGACGCGATGCGTGCGATGGAGTATCTGCGTGAATCGGCAGAAAAGAATTACGCAGATGCGCAGTTGATGTTGGGGGTGAGTCTTCTGGATATAGCGGCGGAAATGGTGGATTTAGATCCGGACGAGGAAACTGGAACCGGAACTGGAACG
>JAUNAI010000396.1 GCA_030527705.1 Planctomycetia bacterium
AACAACCGGAAAAATGATAGATCCTGAAATGATTAAAAATTCTGACACACTAAAAATCACAGAAACATAAGAAATTCCAGAACCGGCGGAAGTTCCTGAAACGACAGTAGTTCCTGAGACATCAGAAACACCGGAAATGTCAGGAACATTTAAAATACTAGAATCGCAGAAAATTCCGTGGAAAATGCTGATGTGGATTCTGGGCCTCGGACTCATTCTTCGGTGCGCGATTCTTGTGATTTTCGGTGGAGAAACACTGGAAATCGTGGATGAAACACATTATAATGCACTCGCGGTCGAGCTGGCGCAGTCGGGACTTTACATGACTCCGGGAGAAGGTCTTGTCTCGATTCGGCCACCACTTTATCCGTGGGTTCTTTCCGTGATTTACAAGATTTTTGGTCTCGAAAATTATACGGCTGTCCGTATTTTCCAGATTTTCATTTCCCTCCTGACGACGCTGGTGGTTTACGGACTTGCACGCGAGTGGGACGGTTTTCTCACATCACGAGGAGCGCTCTGGACGGCAGCATTATTCTGCTTTTATCCGTCCCTAGTCGCTGAAAATTATCTCCTACTGACAGAAACCCTTTTCACCTTCTGGTTAGTTCTCGTTCTCTGGACCGCCTCACGCTTCCTCAGGACGGGTTCTATTTACGCAGCCGCTTTTTGTGGCGTCTTTATCGCTTTCGGAGCACTGACACGGAGTATTTTGTGGCTTTCACCGATTCCGCTAGCCGTCTTTTTCATGATTTTCGCAGGTTGGAAATTTACATCCGTTACCCAAGAAACCTACGGTTCTCGCAGAATATACGACCCACGTGATACACAGGATCTACATAACACTCACTTCACCTGGAAACAGCGTGTTTTTGGAGCGTTTTTACTCCTGATTTTTGCGGGAGTTGGAATGGCTCCATGGATAATTCGGAATACTCGGTTACAAGAAACATTCACGCCGATCGACTGTATGAGTGGACGAAATCTGATGATGGGAAATTATGAATTCACCCCATTTTACCGCGCGTGGGATGCGATTTCCGCACAACCCCCATACGACTGGTACACCGTGCTGGATAAGGCTGTTTATGAAAAAGACGGACTGGATCTTGACCCACTGACTCAGGGAGAAAAAGACCGACTGGCGAGTGCGTACGTGAAAGACTTCATCAAGAAAAATCCAGGACTGACACTAAAACGTGACCTGATGAAAGCACTCTGTTTCTGGCAACTGGAACGCTCAACACTCGCAGGCGTGGCGCAGGGATTCTGGGGATTCGACCAAATTCCAACAGGTACACCACGTCAGGTAGCTCTGGTTGCGCTGGCTGGCACGATTTTATTACCGTATGTGAGCATGTTCGCTCTGGCGACGCTGGGAGTGTGTATTTTACGTTACCGAGCAAGTTTCTTACCGATTGTCGCACTGATGTTAGCCGTTATACTATATTTCTGGCTACTTCACACACTCGCTTTCGCGCATGAGCGTTACCACCTTCCCCTGATTCCGATTTTAATTTTATTCGCAGTTTACGCTGTCGAAAATTTTCATGGTACACGAAAATATCTGAGTCAGAATTCCTTCCGGCTCACAATTTTCAGCCTGATTCTCGCCATTTTCGGCATTTTCTGGATCTGTGAAATCTGGTGGGCCATGAAGTCTGGCGGAATGTAAATTCTGGAATCTATAAACTCTAAATAGTAGCTGAATAGATTCTGAATAAAATACTGAAATAAACTCCGAATGGCGCGTGAATAGGGACTCACGTGTCATTTTTTCGGTATTTTTAAGCGTCCCTTTTCGGGCGTAGATTCAGAATTCCCTCTTTTATATCGAAAAGAAAACACATGAACGGTTGCTGATGCTGAAAATAACGTCCAGTGACCATTTCCCAGACCGCGAGCCAAAAATGCGTCAGAAAATGGTCCTGCACCTTCACCCGATTTCCGAAATGGAGTTCCTGCGCGGCCAGATACAGTAGATAGTGACTTTTATACTCACAGTCCGGCCGACTTTCCAGCTGATGACGTAAATCTTCCCGTAACAACATGTGTGCACGAAACTGTCCGACACTAGTCAGATAATAAACATTTCTGCCATTCGCCCAGTCCGGTTCCCGACCAAGTGCCGACGCGTTCGTCGTGTGTCGCCGAAACTCCATTAATGGCCGATGAATCGTCTTCAATTTCGTATAAAACGGCGCCATCGTATACACCCACGTATCATGTGCCCACGGTTTCGGAAATGGAAACATCTTTTCCACCAGCGTCCGACGAATCGCCGACATACAACCCGCACAATCTGGATGCTCCGCCTCCCAGTCTGCAAGAAAATAACTCGCATCCGTCGGATGATAATTAAAATACAGTTCCCGTACACGCTCTGAAAGCGGTTTTCCGTCCTGGTCAATCAGCGTTCGGCCACAGTACACCACTCCCACTTCAGGTTCACTCTCGAAAACCTTCACCATCTCCGCCAGTTTTTCTGGTAACCAGACATCATCCTGGTCCGCCGGAAAAAGAATATCGCCACGGCACCGGAGCATCGTCTGCTCAAAATTCTTCTCGTAGCCCAGATTTACTTCATTCCGCGTAATCCGCACGTTAAAAGTGACGCTCTTCGCCCAGTTTTCCAGAATTTCAAGCGTCATGTCCGTGGAACAGTCATCACCAATTACCACTTCATCCGGTAAACGCGTCTGTCGGGCAATACTGTCAAGTTGTTCCCGTAGATAACGCTCACCGTTATAAGTGCACATCGCAATGGAAATCGTTAATTTCATGATTCTGTTAAACCTAAACGGATAAAAACCTCCCGTTACCTGAATATTTCATATCCCACAAATTTCACGGAAAACTATCGGGGGCTTAAATCTGTGGGAGATTTAATGGTTTCTGTTTTCCCGTCAAAATATACTACGTCATTTAAGCGTTACGCTGAAAATAATGGTTTCATACCATATTTTCCGAAACTTTAACGTTTTCTTGCCTTTTTAGGTATAAAATTTTCAGGTTAGGAATGGTTGTTCTTAAAACGGCGCATCCGCGTCACTTTCCACCTTTTTCGTGGTCGTGTTCTTCGTGACTTTTTTCGCGAC
>JAUNAI010000063.1 GCA_030527705.1 Planctomycetia bacterium
TTTTCAGAATCTTTTTCCATCGGCTTTACCGTCGTCGCAGATTTTGCGGGCTCTTTCACCTGACTTCCTACTGCTCCCGTCGGTGCACTCGGCATCGGCGTCATCCCGATATTCGGGTTATAAACCGGGATATTTTCGTCCAAATCATCCTGACTCACCTCAAGATGCGCCAGATTCATCGGCGTTACGTCCACAACCGCGTCACGCTGGAAATTTTTATCCACAAGCTGTGACTCTTTCGCGTCCACTCGCGGTTCCACTTTCCCTTTCAGACTAGGGAAATTCCGAAAAACGTCCGTCTTCTGCGCACAGACCAGAATTTCCTGATAAAATGGTTCCAATGTGCCGTTAAATGCCGTTTCTGCATTCTTAAGTTGCTCGTAAATCGACGTAATCATCTCTTTCCGCGTCGCCTGATGAATTTCCTGCATCGCCACTCCCCAGACCGGCAGAAATTCCTGCGAAAACGCACTGTTACACTCGATTTTCGGCTCATTCCGCGTCCCGGAAACGACCGCGTCAATATTCACTGCCGGCAACTCTTTTCCATCCATCTTCGCATACAGAATCCGTGCTTTTTCTGCCGGAACGTCCGGAGCATTAAACGAAACGCCATTCATTTCCAACGAGATTTTCCCACGAATTTCTTCACCGAAAAGCGTCAGGTCCACGACGACCGCGCCTTCCTGAAACCGTCCGTACAGCGGAAGAGATTTATAATCCCCCCAGACGAAAGTATCATTCATTACCGGAATCCGCGCAGTAATCGTCCGCAACTCGGAATTCGCCTTCTTCCGACATGCAACCGTCACAAACGCGTCTCGCAGAAGCTCTTCCGGCAGATAACTGGAGTTCAGTTGTAAACTACCGCGGTAGGAGTATTCACACTCTTCCTCAATATTCGTCTCCCAGTCACCGTTAAACGCAAAACTCTGACCGAAAAGTTCAATCGTACCATCCGTGTGAAGTTTATCCGCCTGTTTCCGTGCGCCAGTCATGGTGCCCATTTCCGCAAGCCGAGAAACCGCAGTCGCCCAGTTCAGGGACTCCGTGAGCCGACGCTGAACGTCCGTCCGGAACAGATATTCACTTAACATACTTTCCGTCGGAAACTCATAATGGAGAATCGTCGAAAACGCTTTTCCGTCCGCCGCAATTTTCTCACGGATTTTCGCCAGATCCGTCGCAACATCCTGATTCAGCGTCATCCAGCGAGCCTGAATGTCGATGGCTTCCTGACGCAGTTTCCCTAATTTCTCCACTTCCACGACCATTTCCGGACGCTTCAACGCTTCCGATTTCAGAACTTCCGGCGTCAATTCCTTCACACCGAGTTCCGTAAGCAGTTTCTTTTCCAGCGTCTCCACTTCCTTATTAATCCGGGTCACTTCCGACGAAATTTCCTGATAAATCGGTAGATGTTTTCCCTTCACCTCTTCCAAGAAACGCAGGGACTCGAGCGACTGTGACCGCGTGGCCAACACTTCCTTTACCTCATCGGAAAATAACGGCACAATCGGCGTCGGACGCCAGGAATCACGCAACGCAGGCTGTGCGAGATTCGGAAATTCCACACCTTCCATCGACACGGACCGCACGCCCAAAACAGGACGAAACTGGGAAGTTGCTGACAATTGAAAGTCCGTTCTCTGAACCGAAATGTCCGCGAAACGCTCTTTTTCCTGCGTCGCACATGCGGTTAACGACCCGAAAGTCAGTTCCGTTTTCAGGAAGTTATTCTCCACTTCATCACATGAAATCGAGACGGGTACCGACTGCTGAAACTCATGAAACAGTCTTTTCTCCATCGGATACTGCATATTGACCGCGCCCATAACGAGTCCCAGACCAAGCAACATTCCGACCGAAATTTCTGCGCCAACAAGTGCCCGTCCCCACGTTTTTCCCTTTACCGACTTTCCATTCTCTAACTTTTCCGGCTCAATCACCGTTTCACCCAGAGTTTCACCGATTACTTCTGCAGTTTCACGGACGCTTCCACTATCCGTTTCAATGACTTCAGCGTTTTCTGCGTTTTCAGCGATTTCAGACGTATTTTCTGCCGTTTCTGTCTCCATTTTCGATTTCTGCTCCGAAACCATTTCAGAAATCGACTCTGATACAGATTCAGGAACGTTTTCTGTCACTGTTTCAGAAGTAGATGATGCCGAAATAACCTGTGTAGCCACGTAATCAGAATCCAGATTCATCGCAGCTTCCGACAGATAATCTTCCACTTCCGCGACACCATTCAGACGCCGCATAAGTGCATCACATTTCTGCATATTTTTCGCGACCGTATTATCTTCCGGCCTCACGCTCGGCAACGCATTCCGCTCCATCTCCAGACGAGATTTACGCGTGGAAAACTCGGAATTATGATAGTCCCGATGCACGAAATCTACCCGATCCAGTAATGACTGCAACCGTTTTCCCGGCTGTGGAAGCCCCAGTTCACGCGTCGGAATTCCCGCACGTTCCATGCTGGCAAAACGCTCACGTTCTGTATCCACAAAACGCTCCATGCGCCCTGCACGGCCCTGCTCCGCATACGCTCCGGTTCCTCTTTTTCGGGCAGACGTGCCTATATTTTCGTCAGCAACCGATTTTTTCAGCTCTTCCAACAACGAGTCCACTTCATTAAGCGTCTCGAATCGGGAAACATTCTCGTTGCGTCCTGAATGACGATTTCTGTCCATGTTAACCAGCCATTTCTGTTAAATTTCAATTTTGGAGGCACTCCAAGAAACTGCATAACCATTAAAATCGGAATAATCCTTAAATCTTATCGTCCTTATCCAGAGTGAAACTTTATTTTTTTCTAAATTTATTTTAAAGTAGATATTAATTATACCAATTCCACTTGAAATTTCAGGGAAGGACGGTCCCTCCTATAGTCATTTCAGCAACGCGAAATGACGGTAAAACGGAATTTTATAGTGCGTCGGGTATAAAACCCCAGAAAGATTTAGGTAACCCCTCATGAAAGAGCAGAATGATTCATCACAGGCACGAAATCGTAATGACACACTGAATAAGTAGTATTTATGGGAGGTAATGCAAGACTCGTCGCCTCCCAATCAACCAGTAGTTACTATATATAACAGCCTTTTACTTTCTTCTCGTTTCCGCATCTGGCTGAGTAGCTAGCATTTCTTTCCCGCTCGGGTCCACACGATTTTCCTGATTCGGTGAAATCGGCCTCGCGGATGGTTGCGGCGTAGAATAACGCAGTGACGCCACACGATTCTGAACGTCCGGCTGATACGGATTCAGCGCGAGCGCGTGTTCATAAGCTGTCAGAGCCGATTCACTGTCCCCCATCCGCTCCCGAACACTTCCCAAAGCAGTATAAGCCCGCGTATTTCGGTTATCCAGTGCCACGGCATCATTCAGACAGTCGCGCGCACGGTCAAGCTGTTTATGTTCATCATACAACCGTGCCAGCTCAATTCGTGGTTCAGCCGAGTTCGGTTGACGATCCATCCACTCCTCTATCATCCGGAACGCTTCATCATCCTGTCCGATATCACACAACAACGTCGCACGGGAACGGTTACACTCCACATGATTCGGCTGGCGCTCAAGACACAGATCATAACAGTATTTCGCCATCTGGAAATCCTGTTCCTGCCCCGTCGAAATCGCACGCTGATGATAAACCACACCACAATTATAATACGCGTCTGGACTGTTCGGATCCGCCTGTTTCGCCTTCTCAAAACAGTTCAACGCATCTTCCGTCCGATTCGCAGCCAGCATCCGTACCCCTTCCGCATTATAATTGCTGGCGGTAAACGAGCTACAGCCACCAAGCCACAGCGTCGAAAATGCAGAAAACGCCACAACAGACGCCCATGCGCAACGATTATGCTGGAGTGAAGGTTTACGATTCATGATCTTACATCCACGGTAAATGGTTTTAACGAAAATATACACGAAAATTTCATAATACGCACGCAGTGTAACACATTTCCCGTATTCCGACAAGAGCAAAATTTATAAAACGGAAAAAAACAGAAAAAAAGTGAAAATTTCTTATACATATAATGTCATATAATCTCTCACCTCCTGATACCCAATCGCCCCATTTTACCCATCCTCCAGAACAGGAAAATTTTTTCACATTTTTATCGTCATAATCGGAAAAATCCGCAAGTTCCTACCCTCAACTGGACGATAAGAAAGGTATCCTGAAGAAATCACCACATGGACAGGATTATACATACACCTGTCCGGGGCATATATTCAAATATGAGAGGGAGTCATGTTGAAAACAAGTTTACAGGGAATGTTTCTTACCGCAGTGACCGCCGTGTTGGTCACCGCCAGTGGTTGTGCATTTTGCTCAGTTGGTCCGCACTTGGGTATCCTTTCGGTTCCGATTCCGGTTTCTCCGTACTTCCAGGACAAAAAGGAAGACGAAGCGATGGCGGAACGTTACAGCAAGATGAAGATTCTTGATCCGATTCCGGCCGGACGTCCACACGTCGCGGAAGATGCGCCAACGGATGACCAGATTATGCGCAAATTCCATGAAGTTCATAACGTTCGTGGAAATTGGCCAGGACTTTATGAAGTTCAGCACAATGATATTATCATCGTAAAAGAGAAAATCCAGGATATTGTTGACCCGGTACGTGTCCTTCCGCTCGTCGGACCGGTTCAGATTCACCACTCGCACTGGGTGTGCAAAGTCTATTACACGGAAGTCGTCCGTAATGGTTGGCCGGTTCCGCACACCATTAAGAGTGAAGAAAAGATGGAAGTGATCAAGATTGACTTGGATCACGCTCACCGTGCCGGAAACGTCGAATCTGGCGATAACGGTTGAGTTCCCCCCGTTCTGCTCTAAGCCGGGTATTTATACCAATCACATTTTAAGATTCCGTGAAGTTCGTCCTTCCGGTAATCGTTTCAGAAAAGCGAGACGACGGTAAAATGGAAACTTATAGTGTATCAGGTATAAAAAGAGTGGAATGGTATAAAACGTAGTCGATGGGAGTCCCGGCCTCGGGGATTCCCGGAAAAATCCCTCTGAAAACCGTTGGTTTTCTTCATGACGCGCCTTTGGAGCCTTCTCCAGAGGCGTTTTCTGGATTAATAATACACCCACTTCACTTTCATATTTAGGCACACGCTAAATAACTAAGAGGCAACGCACAAGATCGTCGCCCCCAGTTAATCAGTGTTTCCCTAAAAAGTATCCAAGAATCACGATTTCAGTCTAAAATTGATATTTAATAGCACATCATAGCAACACGAGACACGTCGTCTCTTAAAAGTGCAACTTCATTTACTCCGCGCGTAACGTCCGTAATTCCCGTACCCAATCACGATTGGCAAGGTACCAGGAAATGGTCTGCGCGATGCCATTTTCGAGCGTCCAGCACGGTTCCCAGTCGAGAAACTGCCGCGCTTTAGAAATGTCAGCACACGTTCGGTCCACATCCGCCGGATGCGCAGGAAAACATTCAATGATGGGGCTTTTCTCAAGTTGTCGTGCAATGATTTCTATTAGCTCACGAATTGAATACGTATGGTCACCGCCGAGGTTAAAGATTTCGTATCCCACCGGGCGCAACGCAGAAATAACACCAGCCGCGATATCGTCGCAGTAGGTAAAATCACGTTCCTGCTCGCCGTTTCCGTAAAGTCGCAGTGGAATTCCCTCAGCAATCGCGTGCACGAAGCGGAGAATGCTCATGTCCGGACGACCTGCAGGTCCATAAACCGTGAAAAAACGAAGCGCGGAGACGTCCAGTCCGTAAAGATGATGGTAACTGTACGCAAGCGCCTCGCCTGCTTTTTTACTGGCGGCATACGGAGAACACGGTGTGTCTGTCGGCTGATTTTCGCGAAAAATTTCTTCCTGTGTATTCCCATAAACACTGGAAGAAGAGGCCATTACCAACTTTTTCGTATTCGTTTCTCGGCATAATTCCAAAATATTCAGCGTGCCGGTCACATTCGTGTCGAGATAAATCCATGGATTTTCCACGGAATACCGGACCCCCGCGCGTGCGGCTAGATGGATACATGCGTCGAAACCGTTTTTTTCAGAAATCTCTTTAGAATTTCCGTCGGTACTGGTTTTTCCCTCGTTCTGAAGAGCGGAAAACACCCATGCTGAGAGCGCAGAACGGTCGGTAATGTCAAGCGGACAAAAATGAAACCGCGCGTGTCGAGCGAGTTGCTGAAGCCGCCACTCCTTTAACACGGGGTCGTACGCGTCATTCCGGTTATCGAGACCGTAAACCGTATGACCGGCGGTTAATAATTGTTCCGTGGTGCACGAACCGATGAAGCCTGCACAGCCTGTTAATAGGTACAGCATGAATGGTCCTCTAAAATGAAAAAAAGAGAAAGAAAAAAAGAAAAAAACATCTGCGACGTAGTCGCTATTAAAAGGTTTTTTGAAGGGGAACGATTTAAAGCCTTCCCTATCAGAGGAGGTTGTTGCGATGCGTTCCGCGTCGCTGAAAATCGCGCTTGCGCGACAGTCCCGAAGGGACTTTGTTTTACTAACTGTGGACTTCAGTCTACAGTGGACGTTCGGGAGGAACTTGCTACCCGTCGCGGGGTAACGCTCGTGGGGGAAAACATTTTTGCAAAATTGTTTTCCCCCAGACCCCTTTCAAAAAAACTTTTAATCGCGTTCTATGTAACGCTTGCTTTTCGTGTTTTCTTCTTTTCTTCTTTCTTAATCTTCCAACATCTTCCGAATATTTTCCTTCGTCACCGGCGAAATAACCCCTTTTTCCGTAATGATTCCCGCAATATATTTCGCAGGCGTCACGTCAAAAGCCGGATTATAAACCTCAATTCCGTCTGGCGCAGTCTGGCGCCCAAAACCGTGCGTGACCTCTTCCGGTTTCCGTTGCTCAATCGGAATCTGGTCGCCCGTTGCAAGCGTCAAGTCGAACGTACTTTTCGGAGCCGCAACGTAGAACGGAATGCCGTGAAGATGTGCTAAACACGCAGCGGAGTAGGTTCCTATTTTATTAGCCGTGTCACCATTCGCAGTGATTCGGTCCGCTCCGACAACGACCGCCTGAATCTTCCCTTCACGCATGACCTGAGCCGCCATGTTGTCGCAGATGAGCGTGACGGGGATTCCGTGTTGCTGGAGTTCCCATGCCGTCAGCCGAGCTCCCTGGAGAAGTGGTCGCGTTTCGTCCGCGTAAATGTGGAGTTTCTTACCATGTTCCGTCGCCCAGAAGAACGTCGCCAGAGCGGTTCCATAATCCGCCGTCGCCAGCCCGCCCGCGTTGCAGTGAGTCAGAACACCCGCGCCGTCAGGGAGAAGTTCCGCTCCGTATTTTCCGATAGAACGGCAAATTTCCCTGTCTTCCTCATGAATCGCAATCGCTTCTGCCAGCAGTCGGTTCATCACCTCGCGCGGATGGAATGAGGACGTAATTTCCATCAGTTTTCGGACCTGCGCCGCCACGTCTTTCATACGGTCGAGCGCCCAGAAAAGGTTCACTGCCGTCGGACGACTGCTCGCTAGATAGTCAGTCACTTCCGCAAAACGATGGAAAAACTTCTCCATGTCCATTTCTTCCAGAACCGACTGAAGACCGATAACTACGCCGTAAGCCGCCGCAATCCCGATGGCCGGCGCTCCGCGAACACGCAGAGAATGAATCGCTTCCCAGACCCCCTCTACGTTCCCATCCGAAAACGGAATCTGCGTATACTCCGTGGGTAAAAGCGTCTGGTCAATCAGCCACAGCGTGCCGTCCGCGCCACCGTCCCAGTGAATCGTTTCAACTTTTTTCATGTTAAAGTGGTTTCCTTTAGAGATGAAATTCTGAACCCATTACGCAAGATTCCACCCTTCGGGAGGAACTTGCTACCCGTCGCAGGGTGACGCTCGTGGGGGAAACCATTTTTGCAAAATAGGTCTCCCCCAGCCCCCCTCCCAAAAAACCTTTTAATTGCAATCTTCGATTGCTTGCTTTTGGTGTTTTTTTCTTTCTTTTCTTTCTTATTTTCCCGAAATCGGCATCACATACGTCCTGTAATTCCACTGTGTCAGTCGGTCCGTCGTCGGAATCAACATACAGTGCGCACGATTCGCACTACAATCAATAATGACCTGCCGCGAATTCGGAAATTTAAACCCATCCATACACGGCTCATGCCCACAGATGAGAATTTCCGCGCCAACCATTTTCGCGAAAATGTCCGCATTCACCTGACGATAATCACGCCCCCAAACAAGACGATACACGGAACCATCACGAATCAGATCGGAACCCGGGTCAAGTGTGCGATAAAAAATCGTCTCATCGAACGGTCGATCACGCTGGTCAAGCTGGTCCGGAATGCTATGCGAAAAGAAGATATGGTCCGAAATCATCAGCGCAAGCGGACATGTTTCCAGATAATTCAGCATCGCGACACGCACGCTCTCAAACAAAATTCCGTAGTCATGCTTTAATCCGTTTTCAAACGCGATATTAAGCATCTGACGGTTTTTCTGTATCGGATATTTCGTCAACTCTGCCAACTCATGATTACTCATGATATGATGCACGCGATCAGGATACTGAACTTTCATCGCCGCAACTTCCGTTAACATACGGTGAGAACAACACCCACCACCATCCGGAAGCTGAACGCCACCATGACAGATTTCCTGAAAAACGAGATGCCGATTCGGATGAGCATCTAGTGCAGATTTCTGAATAATGGAATTATAATTTCCTTCATGACCGTGTAAATCGCCCGTCAGTAAAACGTCACCAGCATTCTGAGGGCCGAGACGCAAAACGTTCCCACTGCGTGACGGTGTCATATTATTGGCCTCTGCGGCACGCTGGAAAATATAAATCGCTTCTTCGGCGGTATGAAGAAATCTGCTCATGACACTAAATTCGGGTTTAAATCCATATTGATAATCTACTTCAACATTTTAGAGTATCAAAATTTTACCGTTTTGTCCATACCTTTTTATCTGAATTTTTTAAACTTTCCTTAATTTTTTAGAATATTTAACAACTCGGCAAGATAGAGAATATGTAGGAAGGACGTATTCCAGAAACGCCAAAAAAATCCGCCAGATTTCTCCAGCGGATTTTCTCCCATTAAGCTCTGCAAGGCAGAGTATTCTCACTATGTTATGTCATTCTGATTTTAACGATTTCGGAGCTTCAGAAACGTTTTATTACTGATTTCTCCCGGAACCGGCTCAGACGCTGCGGCACTCACTGGGTCAACATAGGAGGTCTGCATCACTCCACTGACCTGACGCGGGGACGGCGTAGGAATCACTTCCATCGACTGTGCCGGAACCGTATTCAGAATGGAACTTCCCGTCGGAACCGGTGTCACGTTCTGGATACCGTTCATTCCAGTTGCGTTATTCACGCCGTTCGCGCCATTCACATTATTTGGAGCCGGGGTCGGAACCACTTCCAGCATCGTCGGGTCCTGAGCCAGAATCTCCTGCTGAACACGATTCTTCAGGTTGGCCGGGTCAATCATTCCGGTGTGCTGACGGTACGCGCCCTCCGAGATGACGTTCGGACGAGTGAAACCGTAGTTCATGTAACGACCTTTTTCACGAATCTTGGCACGTTTCTGAGCGTCGAAGTATGCTTTCGAGGCCCACGGACCTTCCGTCAGAGTGATTCCGTCATATTCCAAGAGGGAACCTTTCTGCGTGTGAATGTCCACAATCGCCAAGTTATAGTCAATGACCGCGCGGAAAAAGTCGATTTCCGCCTCCGCCAGACGACGCTGAGCGTCGAGGAGGATATTCAGGGTAATACTACCAGTTTCGTACGCAGCACTCGTCGCTTCCACTTCTTTCTGGGCAGCAACACGACGGTTAAAGTACGTCTGCGCCAGAACGTAATTGTCTTCCAAGTCGCGGACAGCGTGCGCCAGTCGGTGCGTCACTTCCAGCTCCTGCTCCTGTAACAGAGCACGATTGCGAGCGAGAGCCAGTTCAGCATTACGAACCGCAGAACGTTCACGTCGGAAACCAATCGGAACCGTAAATTCTGCGCCAACCAAGCCACTCCACAGACCGTCATGCGTCATCATACCCATCGCGCTGTTCGAACCGTCATTCGGACCCCAGTAATGTTCATCCGCACCACCAACACTTCCACGACCAACGAGGTCTAACGTCGGGAGGAGGAAGTTTTTCGAGGCCAACAGTTCCAGCTCAGACTGCTTGATGACCCACTTCTGACGACGGAGTTCAATGTTTCGGCTCATGCTTTCCGCGTGTGCCTCAGTCCAGTCGAACGTAATTTTCGCCACGCTCGGTTCATCGCTCGGACGGAACAGACGACCGTCAGCACTCGTCAGACCGATGATGTAACGGAAGTTCGCCTCAGCTTTATAGAGCGCGTCCAGAGCAGATTCCACAGAACCCTTGAACATGAAATACTGTTGCTGCGCCTGAGCACGTTCCTGGGCGCTACCGCCACGATAACCGGATTCGTATTTCGCCTGAGCCTGACGCCATGTCGCAAGAGCGTTATTACGTCCTGCCACGACGGAATCCAAACGGCGATACGCGAAATACAGTTCCCAGTACGCACGCTCGATGTCCACTGCGAGATTACGGACGGAAGATTCAAAATCGACCAGTGCAATATCCGTTCTCAGTCGCGCAATCATGACACCGTTATAGAATCCGGCAATCGCACCCGGTCCAGCAATACGGTTAAACTGTGTCCCCGCACCGCGCAACAACGGCTGGCGGAATTCCGTCTCAAGACCGACGTTATAATAACCATCGACTGCGACCGTAGAAGAATTCGACCACGTGTAATTCGAGGTAAAACGTGTCGTCCAAGTACCACCTGTCGCGTTGGTTTTCTGCAACTGAGACTGGAAGGAACTGGACCGCGTCCGAATTGAACGGAGACCAAAGTTACTGGAAAGGTTTTCGACCGTGTTATTTTCCTGGAAGGAAAGATTACTTGACCACTGCGTGTCGAAATCTGCCAGAACCGCCTCAACACCATAACGGCCGTCAGATTCCGTGATGGCCGGATTATAAATCGTCGAAACACTCGATGGATTCGATGTCAACGAGGACGGCGCACCTGCAGAACCGTTGGCTCCGTAAGAAATACCGCCGAGGTTACGGATGACCGTACTGTTATAAAGACCACAGCGAATCGCTTCTTCCAACGAAATGTTTACGATCTCCTTCCCTTTCGAGTTGTTAATCGTTAACGGCGCCTGCGCTCCCTTAACTTCTTCGATCGTTTCCGTATCCGTTTCGGGATACTCAATCTGTGTGGCCATGTCAAGATACGGATCTACCGGCAGTGGTGCATTGTGTTTTCCGAGATATAACGGCATCTGTGGGTTACACCCTGTCATGGGAAGTAAAATTCCCAGTAACAGAGCGCCGACACTTAGCCGCGCGGAAAAAAGTTTTAAAATTGTTCGTTTCATTGTACCTTGTCCTAATTGAGCTTAATGGGGAAGTCAATTAATCCTATGTGCAAAATGCACACGAGTTTTTCAGCTGTCGTTGTCTGTCCATGATGACAGAAGAGACTTCTAAAAATTCTCTCTTCATGTTATCGTCAATCTAACCGTCAAATCTTGAAAAATTGTTAAAGTTTTTTCAATTTTAAAATTCCATCTTATCGGAAAACCTTTTTTATACTACCTATTTTACTTTTTTGCGATATTTTTCCATTTTTCATCTTAAAATTCGTTCCCTATGGTTGCATTTTAACGGATTTTATGTTAAAATGGGTAACTGGTTACACGTGCTATTATAAATCAAGAGTACGTAAGTCGAAAAACCGATTTAGGAGGGAGTGCGTAATTATCATGATGCACAAAACGGGATAAGAGTGTCCCGTCCCCAACATTTATCCGTTTTCCAGAGTCAGGAACCATTACACATGAAAACCAACCTTTATTCCCAAACGCTGTTTTCACTTATTGCATTATTTATGGTCACTTTAACTCTCGTCGGTTGTGGAGATGGCGGGAAACGTGAGATTATGAACGTTTCCTATGACCCGACGCGGGAACTTTATGAGGCGTATAACGAAAAATTTACGGAACACTGGCTCGCGAAAACAGGTGAGCAGATTCTAATCGACCAGTCGAACGGCGGTTCCGGTTCACAGGCGAAAAAGGTCGCAGAAGGTCTGGAAGCAGATGTCGTGACGCTCGCGCTCGGTTATGATATTGACCTGATTGGCGAGAATATTCCGAATGCGTTACCAACAGACTGGGTAAAGGCGTTTCCGAATAACAGTTGTCCGTACGTTTCAACGATTGTATTTCTGGTAAAAAAGGGAAATCCGAAAAATCTGAAGGACTGGGACGATCTGGCGCAGGATGGTGTGGCGGTTGTGACGCCGAATCCACGGACTTCCGGTGGCGCGCGCTGGAATTATCTCGCGGCGTGGGGCTGGCAATTGAAACATGAGCTGGGAACACTTGACCCGGCTTTTCTCCGTGACCCGGCCAATGCAGAAAAAGTGAATGCAGCGAATGAGAAAGCGTTCACGCTCGTGCAGAAAATCCATCTAAACGCGAAAGCGACGGGGATGCCGGAAGGGGCGCGGTCCGCGACGAATCTTTTTGTGCGTGACGGTGAAGGTGATGTACTTCTGGCGTGGGAAAATGAGGCGATGAAAGCGGTTTATGGTGACGGGAATACGGAATATGAAATCGTTTATCCGAGCGTTTCCATTGTTGCGGAACCTTCTGTCGCGGTCATCGGTACGACTGTGGAACGTAAGGGAACGCGTGACATCGCGGAAGAATATCTAAATTATATGTATACGGAAGAAATCCAGCGGCTGATTATGGAGAATTTCTATCGTCCGTGTGATGAAAAATTGCTCGCGGAGAAACCAGAATTGTTTGGTACGCTGGAACTGTTCCGGATTGACGATGTTTTCGGAACCTGGAAAGAAGTGCAAGAAAAACACTTCTCGAATGGCGGCGTTTTCGAAAAGATGATGAAAGAAAACTAAATTAAGACGAAATATTTCGGTAAAAGTCAGAATCCATGAAAATTTTTCGACATCAAAAACGTGTCCTTCCCGGTTTTCGGCTTTCGATGGGGTTGACGCTGGTTTACCTGAGTTTACTGGTGTTAATTCCGTTCGCCGGGCTGATTCTGAAAATGGGTGGAATGACGTGGAACGAATACTGGACGACGATTACGTCCGAGCGAGTTCTCGATTCGTTTAAGCTGACGTTCGGCGCGTCACTGTGCGCGGCATTAATTAATGCCTTTTTCGGTTTCATTGTGGCGTGGGTCCTCGTCCGCTATAAGTTTCCGATGCGGCGATTGGTGGACGCGATGGTGGACCTTCCATTCGCCATGCCCACGGCAGTGTCAGGCGTTGCGTTACTGACGCTCTCGAAACGATTGGGGAACCTGATTGGCGTGAAAATCATCTTCACGGAGTGGGGATTGTTACTCGCGCTGACATTCATCGGATTACCGTTCGTGGTGAGAACGCTCCAGCCTGCGATTCAGGATATTGAGAAGGAACTGGAGGAAGTTTCCGCAAGTCTCGGCGCGAATCGGTTACAGACGTTCTGTCGGGTCATTTTCCCGTCACTCTGTCCGGCACTTATTACCGGTTTCGCGATGGCGTTTGCGCGTGCGCTCGGTGAATACGGCTCGGTGGTATTTATTGCGGGAACGAGTCTGCCGATTGTCTCCATTGAAATCGTGAAGAACCTTCAGGGTGGTCAGGAAGACTTGATGTGCGCTGTCGCGATTGCGACCACGATGCTCATCGCGTCGTTCATGATTCTGTTCTGCATTAACTTTATGCAGATATGGATGAATCGTCGGTATATGGAAAATGCTTGAGTGTGTGATTAAATGGAGAAATAAAGATGTCCGTGACGAGCCAAAATACGGATGAACCGGCTGTAGTGCGCTGGATTCTGATTACGACGGCGATTACGTTTATGGCGTTGTTTTTACTTTTGCCGTTGATTTTAGTTTTTTATTGCGCGTTCGAGGAAGGTTTCACGACGTATTGGAAAGCGTTATCCAGTCCGCGTACCATCCGTGCGATTGGCGTGACGCTGTTGACGATTGGCATCGCAGTTCCGATTAATATTCTCTTCGGAATCATGTCCGCGTGGTGTATCGGAAAGTTTAATTTCTGGGGAAAAAGCCTGTTAATCTCGCTGATTGACTTGCCGTTTGCGGTTTCGCCAGTGATTGCGGGTCTATTGTTCGTGATTCTGTTTGGAATGCACAGTCTGCTTGGCGACTGGTTGATGACGAATTTCGGAATCAAGATTCTTCACACAACGACTGCGACAGTGATTGCGACGATGTTCGTGACTTTTCCGTTCGTGACACGAGAATTATTGCCGATTATGCAGTCACAGGGAACGGAAGAGGAACTGGCGGCGCGAGTGCTCGGCGCGAATGGGTTACAGATTTTTTTCCGGGTAACGTTGCCGAATATTAAATGGGCGTTGCTGTATGGAATCGTGTTGTGTAATGCGCGTGCGATGGGCGAGTTTGGCGCCGTGAACGTCGTGAGTCATGGTGGAAAGAATAATACGCTGTCGCTGTTGATTTATGAGACGTATCAGTCGGACCTCGTGGCTGCGTTCGCAGTTTCGACGCTCTTGGCGCTCATGGCGATTGTAACGCTCGTGCTGAAAACCTTCATTGAAATGCGGACGGCGAAAGTGGAAGGGAAGGAGTTTTAGCCTGAAAATTTCATATTCCACGGATTTCACGGAAAACCAGTGGTCTTAAATCTCCCACAGATTCCACAGATTTTCACAGATTTTTTAGAATTAAAAATTATTATGATAATTTAAAATCCATCTGTGAAATCTGTCTTTTCTGTGTGAAGTGCCGGAAAATACGGGGTCCCAGAAAGCGGAAAACTCGGTGACTTGCCCCATTTTCACTCCCTGAAATCTCACTCATTTCTGTGAAAGTCTGTGAGTTCTATGGGAGATTTAATGATTTTTGTTTTCGCGTAAAAATACATTGCGTTATTTTAACGTTTTGCTGATACATTTGCGAGTTGCTCACCATTTCCCTTTATTAAGGAACCTCACATGGACCACATCATCACGGTTTCCTCCTTTTTCTTCTTCACGGCGTTGGTCGCGTTTTTGACGTGGTTGATGACGCGGAAGGAGGATATGCGCTCTGCGGAAGGTTTTTTTCTGGCGGGGAGAAGTTTAACGTTTCCATTTATCGCTGGATCGTTGTTGCTAACGAATCTCTCTACAGAACAGATGGTCGGTCTAAATGGTGACGCTTTCAGTGTTGGGCTATCGGTGATGGCATGGGAAATTATTCCTGTTTTGGCGCTCGTGACGATGGCACTGTATTTCCTGCCGAAATTCCTGAAAAGCGGGATTACGACGATTCCTGAATTGCTCGAAATCCGCTTTGACAGTACGTCGCGATTACTTGTGAATATCTATTTTCTCGTGGCGTACACGACGATTTTGCTCCCCATCGTGCTCTACACGGGCGCGCAGGGACTGATGGGAATTCTGGATCTGAAAGCGTTGACTGGGATTCAATCGGAGACGGCGTTGCTGTGGCTTACGGTCTGGGGCGTCGGGCTGTTAGGGTCGTGTTACGCGCTTTTCGGCGGCTTGCGCTCCGTGGCAGTTTCGGATACATTGACGGGTGTCGGTTTTCTCGTCGGTTGTTTCCTGATTACCTTTTTCGGCTTGTCGCTCATCGGCGGAGAAGATGGAATTCTCAGTAGTTTTGCGAAACTCCGAGCGACGGTTCCGGAACATCTGAACTCTATCGGCGGTGCGGAATCGAAAGTGCCGTTCGGTACCATTTTTACCGGCGTCATCGTTATGAATATGTTTTACTGGTGCACGAATCAACAAATTATCCAGCGGACACTGGCTGCGAACAGCCTCGCGGAAGGGCAAAAAGGCGTGTTGCTCTGCGGCGCGTTGAAACTTCTCGGACCACTTTTCCTCGTGTTGCCGGGAATTATGGCATATTACCTTTTCGTGGCGACTGCGCCGGAAGGGACTCCCCAGCCGCGCTCGGTAGAAGCATATGGAATGCTAGTCCGGACCGTGTTGCCGACGTATTTAACGGGATTTTTCGCGGCGGTCATGGTCGGTGCAATTCTGTCGAGTTTTAACTCAATCCTGAACAGTACCTGCACGCTTTTCAGTCTGGGAATTTACCGAAAATGCCTCCGTCCGGACGCTAATGACGTGAAATTGGTGAGAGTAAGCCGAAATTTTGGGTGGCTGATTGCGATCATTGCGATGTGCATCGCGCCGCAACTCGCGCAGATTGACAGTATTTTTACGTTCCTGAAGACGATGAACGGACTGTACACGATTCCCGTTTTCGCGGTCGTGCTGATGGGTTTACTCGTACGTCGGATTCCAGCTGGAGCGGCTCGATTCGCGTTGATTTTCGGTCCGTCGGTGATTGCGTTTATGTACTTTATCGCACCGGGAACGCGTTTCGACTTGGTAAAAATCATGGGCGGATTCCATTTTCTGGGAATCGTGTTCGCGACGCTGATTGTGAGCATGTTCGTCTGGAGTCTGATTTCACCACGTCGGGAAGGAACGTGGGTACAGAAAGACGCGCAGGCGGTCGACCTCACGCCATGGCGGTATGCGGTTCCGGCGGGAGTTGCGTTGGTGTTAGTGGTGGTGACGATTTATGCGGTTTTCGCGGACTTTAGTGTATTAAAATAGAA
>JAUNAI010000064.1 GCA_030527705.1 Planctomycetia bacterium
CACTACACCATCAAGAGTTCAGCGGTAGGTTTCCCGCCTGCCGCTGTTCTTTTTTGCGGATTTTAAGATATTCTACGGTTTTTCTAAAATTATCCCGGTGGGGGGGCTTTCCGTTTCCCTTTTTCAGTGTATAATAAGAAAAAAATATATTTAGTCGGTTCCAATCCGGCTTCAGTCAATTTTCGTGATATGCCAACTCTACTTGAAATTTCAGGGAAAGACGGTATTTTCAGTAGTCGTTTTAGCAACGCAAAACGACAGTAAAACGAAATTATATAGTGTATCGGGTTTAAAAGGGTTCTAACATGCAGGCAATTAAAGAACAGTTTTCGGCAGATTTGGCGGCCGCCACTACAGCAGAAGCGGTCGAACAGGTGCGTATTAAGTATCTTGGTAAAAAAGGTACCATTACGACGCTGGCGAAAAATACGGACTTCAGTAAACTCACTCCGGAAGAGAAAAAGTCGTTCGGCTCGAAATTGAATGAGCTGAAGGGTTTTGCGGAGAGTGCACTGGCTACTGCGAAGGAAACTGCCGCGAATGCCGCTCCGGCGAAAAAAGCGACGGGGTTGGACCTCACACTTCCTGGCACGGGTCGGACGCTGGGGTCTCTGCATCCGATTTCCCTTATTCAGATGGAATTAGAGTCGATTTTTCAGGGAATGGGTTTTACCGTGGTTCCCTCTCCGGAGTGTGAGTTGGAATATTATAATTTCGACGCGGTAAACATTCCGTCCGACCACCCTGCGCGTGAAATGCAGGATACGTATTGGCTGAAAAATCAGATGTTGATGCGTACGCATACTTCTGCGAATCAGGTGCGCACGATGCAGCGTCTCGGCGTTCCGTTACGCGCGATTTTCCCCGGTCGCTGTTTCCGTAATGAGGCGGTCGACCCCAGCCATGAAAATACGTTTTATCAGTGTGAAGGACTGGTCGTGGACAAGAATATCTCTGTCGCGAATCTGATTGCAACGATGAAAACGTTGCTGAGCGAGATCTTTCACCGTGATGTGACCGTCCGTCTGCGTCCGGGCTTTTTCCCGTTTGTGGAACCGGGTTTTGAGTTGGATTTACGTTGTCTGTTGTGCGAGGGTGAAGGGTGCTCGACGTGCCACGGAACGGGGTGGATTGAGCTGATTCCATGTGGTCTTGTGCATCCGCGAGTGTTGGAATGCGCGGGCGTTGACCCGACGGTGTATAGCGGTTTCGCGTTCGGTGCGGGTCTGACACGGTTGGCGATGATGAAATTCGGAATTCCGGATATTCGTCTTCTGAACGCTGGTGACGTGCGGTTTAATGAACAGTTCCCGACGTTTGTTTAACGGAAAAAAGGCGGTTTCATGAAAAAAATCTGCATGGTTGCCGGCTGGGGACGGTATCCTGTTTATGTCGCGCGTGCGTTGGCGGAACAGGGGTATGAGGTTCACTGTCTGGGCGTGGTTGGTCATGCAGATCAAGCGGAATTGTCGAAATTTTGTGTCGCTTATCACCCGATTGGGATGTGTCGGTTGGGAAAAATCATCCGGTACATGCGCCGACATGAAATTTCGGACTTTATCATGCTGGGGAAGTATTTTAAATGGCGTCTGTTTCGACCGACTTCTTTTTTGGTACACATGCCGGATTGGGTGACGTTTCGGGCGTTTGCGTCTTATTTTCTCACACATAAACACGACTGTAAGGATGATACGCTCATGTTGGCCATCGTTCGACTTTTTGAAAAATTCGGTCTAAAAATGGGAGTGCCGACGGATTTTGTGCCGGAACTACTCGTGGAAGAGGGAATTCTGACGCGGACGCAGCCAACGGAGTCTCAGTGGCGTGACGTTCGGTTCGGTATGAAGGTCGCACGGGAACTGGGACGTTTTGACGTGGGACAGACTGCGATTCTTGCTAATGGTGTTGTCATTGCGCTCGAGGGGATGGAAGGAACGGATCGGTGTATCGAGAGGGCTGGGACGCTCTGTTCACGGGGAAATCTGGTATTGGTGAAAGTCGCGAAACCGAAACAGGATATGCGTTTTGATGTACCGACGGTCGGAATGCAGACACTGGAAACGTTCGCGCGCGCAGGCGGAAAGGTGATTGCGCTGGAAGCGAAACGCTCGATTCTTGTAGACCGGCAGGAGGTATTGGATTTTGCCGATGCACGCGGAATGGTCGTCTGTGCAGTCCAATTCGCGGAAAATGAGAATAATTCTTGGAATAAAACGGTTTCAGAAAATGGGCCTTTAAAGGATTCTGAAAGTGGTCTTGAAAGTAGTGTAGTATACAGTCTTGAATGTAGTGTAGAAAGTGGTATTGAAAACGGTGTGAAGATGAACGCGGAGGAGACTGCATGAGTCGCCCGTCACCGCGTCATTTTATTCGGGGAGCGGTTCTCGCACGAGAAGAGTACGTCGAGCAGGAGTATCTTTTTAAAGTTCTTCGTGAACGGATGCATGCGTCGGCAACACAGGAGCTTTTACGGTCGATTCGCCAGGAAATTCTTGCGACGACGCGGTTACCGATGGCGATGGAGTTCATGGAATCCTCGCTTCGACATACCGGTAGCATGGCGGACGCGATGAGGAATCTGAGTCACTATTTCTCGCCCTTCCAGACATTTCTGATGACGGAAGCAGAGCGTGAGGAAGGGAAATTCGATTATCAGATTGCGTTGCAGATTCTGGAGCGTGAGGCACACTGTCGCGCAGAAAATATGATTCCGCCGGGAATGTTTTTGTATCAGTTCGAAGCGCTGAGCAGAAATCGGTTGCCGTATGAGGAAGGACTGACGGCAATTGCGCGTGATCCGGTTTTCGATGAAGACTGGACGGAATGGATTCTGCTTTTACAGCGTCAATTAGGACTGTTGGATTTTGCGGAAATGATTTTCGTGCGTAGCGATTACTACGTGGTTGTACATGGCGAGGAAAGCGGAAAAACCGTCCTGTTCGGTGAGAAAGAGGGACGGATTGCGTTGGCGAATCGCCGAAAAGACCCGACGTATCTTTTTATGGCGTTTCAGCGACAGTTACATTATCCGACTGTGCCAAGACCGGTACATGAGGAATCGGAAGAAATGTCGATTCTAAAACTCCAGCGAACGGTTGAGCATCTTCAGTCGCGCATTAAGATTCTGGAAGACGAGTTACACGGTGGTGTAGATATTACGAAATATTACGTTACGGATAAGTAGGAAAATCTTCAAAAATTTGTTTACAACCAATTCCGCTTTAAAATTCAGGGAAGTGTGGTCCTATCGGTAGTCGTTTTAGCAATGCGAAACGACGAAAAAGTGGAATTTTATCGCGTATCGGACATAAAAAAACGAAAAAAACATAAAAAGTTGGGAAACCTCTTGAATTTATTGGGAATATTTTGTATAATAGGTAAAATTATACATCTTCGTTCGTTTTAAACGGCGTGTTGTTTGGGTACTTGTACCGCTTATATGGAAATTTGCGTGGAAATTTACACGGCAGAGATTTTTTATGGAAAAGACCTTTCACATTCGGCTGGACGCGGCCACACAGACTTTTTCCCCAGCCCATTTTATTACGTTCGATTCGTCACAGTGCGAGCCAATTCACGGACACGATTTTCATGTCGCGCTGGAACTGGAACAGTCACTCTCGCCAGCTGGGTATGTCGTCGATTTTATTCCGTTAAATGAGACTTTAATGGAAATTCTGAAAAAACTGGACCATAAGACGCTGATTCAGGGGGAGAATCCGAATATCCGATTCACGATGGAGGAAAAAGAACCGGAAGATGCGCCGGATATGGTAGACTGGATGTCGCGTGTTGGTGGGTGGCTGTCGTCGGTAAATCAGTACGAAAACGGAACGGAAAAACAACTTACGCCAGACGATTATTTTCAGAAAATGGCGTTAATGGCAACTGACGGAATGAATCTGGACGAGGAAACGCCGGAAAAATGCGTGTTAGAATCAGATTCCGGCAAGTGTGAGATTTCGAACGGTATGTCGCCCATGAGCGTCGAGCTGGAAGTCCGTTACGGCTCGCGTCGGTGGGTTTTTCCGATGGAAGATTGTGTCATTCTCCCAATTTTTAACACGACGGCGGAGCTACTCGCGGAATATATTGCCGAGCAACTCGCGCAGTGTGAGTTACTTTCGGCTCACCGTTGGACGCGGCTGACGGTCGAGGTGGAGGAAGCGGACGGAATGAAGGGAACGTTTACACTGAAGGCGGAATAAAAGAAAAAGAGAAGAAAAAGGAGAAAAATATGCGTCCTGATAATCGGTCGGTGAATGAATTACGTCCCATTTCCGTTCAGCGTTTTTTCACGAATAAGACGCCTGGAAGCGTGTTGATTCGAGCGGGTGAAACGATGGTTTTATGTACTGCCAGTATTTCCGAAAAACTTCCCCCATGGATGAACCCGGAAGAAAATCGTGGGTGGGTGACGGCAGAATATTCCATGTTGCCGGGAAGTACCTCGCCACGGAAAAGTAGGGAAAGGAGCGGAAAACTGGACGGTCGGTCGTCGGAAATTCAGCGCCTTGTCGGTCGTAGTTTACGCGCGGTGGTTGATTTAGAAGCACTCGGTCAGCGGATGGTGACGGTCGACTGTGATGTACTTCAGGCGGACGGCGGGACACGCACGCTCTCCATTACCGGCGCGATGATTGCGTTAATTGACGCGCTTCGCTCCATCGACGATTTCGCGGGCAAAAAACCGGGGGATGAAGGTTTTCCCGTCCGTGATTATGCGGCCGCAGTGAGTGTCGGACTTGTGGAGGGCGAGGCGCGACTTGACCTCTGTTATCTGGAAGATTTCGCGGCAGAAGTTGATATGAACGTCGTGATGACAGGGAAAGGGAATTTCATCGAAATTCAGGGAACCGGCGAGGAAGCGACTTTCGATGAAACGCAACTCGCGGAACTTCTGGCACTCGCAAAAAAGGGAATCGCGGAGCTTGTGGCGTTACAGAAAAGACAGACGGCTTAACGGTATTACAGCCTCCCCTTTTAGGGGAGGTGTCGCGATAGCGACGGAGGGGGCGGGGTGGAAGTCTTCTAAAGATGTAATATTAATAAATGGTTATTAATGAAGTAACCCCGACCCCTCCGCCTCACATACGTTTGGTACCTCCCCTAAAGGGGGAGGCTATATATCTAACCTAAAAACCTACCGGAGGTAAGAATGACCCACCTAAATCGGATAATATTTTCTACGAATTTTATGATACTACTCGTTTCCGTCTTTCTCCTGAATGGGACGGCGGCGCGAGCGGAAGAGGCGCAGAAGCGCGAGCCGGGAAAGAGACCGTATGAGCTGGACTGGGCGGGACGTGTGACGGATGAAGTTCCGCCACTTGTCGATTTCGAGCGGGAACAGGACTTTAAATGGATTGTTGAGACGACCGAGTCGGAAGCGTCGTTTACTCAGTCGGACGAACAGAGAATCTGGGGAAACTTTACCGGAAAATTGACGTATCGTGCGACGACGAAGAAGCCGAAAAAGGCGCCGAGGGTGGCGATTCGTCCGGAAAAACCGATTCCGATTACGGGAAATCCGAGCGTGCCGGAGGATTTCGCCGCGATTTCATGCTGGATTTACGGAAATAATTGGGCGTGGGTCCCGGACCCCAGCACGCCGCAAGTGTCGATTCTGGCGGTTTTTCTCGTGGGTGAGGAACAGCGGAGAATCGAGGTCCGTCTGCGCTCCGTCAACTGGCGGGAATGGTTTCTCGTTTTCGTGCATCTCACGCCGGGACAGCAGGAACAGTTACGGAAGCCGGGAACGTGTTTCGACGGTTTCGTCGTAGACGGCGGGCGAAATGTGGAAGAACGGACGCTCTTTTTCGATAATTTCGCACTGCGGCGCGATGCACTCGACACGCCGTTTCCGTACGTGAAGCGTCCTCGACGCGGCGTGGTTATTCCTGAACAGAATCAGGGGACGAATACGGGTGAAGGTCAACTTCCGTTCCCGACACGCGCGGAAACGCTTCTGCCGGAGTGTAAAGAGGCGGTTAAAAATAGTGTAAAAGAGGGGGAAAACGGTTCCATCATTTTCACCTGTGAAATGAAATCCACGCGGTTCGAGTTCCAGTACACTCCGATTTCTGGTTCAGGTGATTCCGCTGATTCTGCTGATTCTGCTGATTCCGGTCCGTGGAGATTCTTGCAGGGTCTATGGTGGGCGAAAGATGAAAAAACGGGAGAAATCCAGAAAAACCGCGCTCCGAATTGTTTCCAGCCGTTACTCGGCGGTGGCGTTACCGAGTTGGTGCGTCCGGATGGAACTGTCGTGCCGGTTACGCGACATGAACACGTGGAAACGAAACTTCAGGAAAACGGAACCTGCGTGACCCACTGGAACGCGATTGCGGAAGACTCCGCGACTAAAAATGCTGACGGTTCTGGTACTTCTGACAGTTCCGATGATTTAACCGTTCCGGTCACGTACACGCTGAAAATGGTCGGAAAAACGCTGGTTATCGAAACGCGTTCCGTCGGTGGCGCAGTCGCGAACGTGAGTTACGGTAATCTGGTAATTAATTCCCATTCTGAATCCGACGCGAAACTGATTACGCTTCCGTATTATACGTACGCTTATAGCGGTAGTAACCGCCCGGCGTGTGTGCTTTTCCGAGATAGTGGAGTAGTCATGCCGTTCTCCCAGCCTGCTCCTGCCCTCTTCCTGATGGGTCACACGGACTGGTATCTCGGAAACGGAAGCGAGATTTACTCCCGTCCGCGTCGGGAATCGAATCGAATTACGTATAATGGCGGCGTCCGTTATAACCCGCTCACGGACGGTCGGCGGAATGACTGTTACGAGCGTTTTTTCATAACGGTCAGCGACGATTTTCAGGAAGTGTTGCCGACGATTCCGAATCCGAAATCGCCGTGGATTTCCGTCATGGGTTCCGGTTTCTGGCACGCTCGCGGCGCGTCAAATCGTGAGAGCGACAAGAAATTCTGGCGGAACGTCTGGCGTCACGGAATGCGCGACGTAATCGTTCTTGACCATGAAGTCGGTTGGCGCGACGGTGGTGAGAGCTTCACTTTCCGCACGAAACCCGCTCCGGGAAAAGGCGGTGATGAGGGACAGCGCGACTTTTCGGACTTCATGAACCGGGAACTCGGTTTTTATTACGGTCCATATAATAATTTTACCGATTTCGCGCCGGTGAATGAATACTGGAGTACGGATATGGTCACGCGTACCTCGGACATGCAGTTTAAGAGCGCGTGGGCGCGGTGTTACGCTCCGAAACCGGTCCGGGCGGTAGAATACTGCGAGAAACTGACGCCGATTATTCAGGAAAAGTTCAACTTCCGGTGCGGTTACTGTGACGTACACACAGCCGTCACGCCGTGGGAGCGCGTCGATTATGATGCGCGTATCCCCGGTGCGGGAACTTATGCCGCCACGTTTTACGCTTTTGGTGAAATCATGCTCCTTCAGAAAAAAGGCTGGAACGGACCGGTTTACTCTGAGGGACCGATGCATCATCTTTACGCGGGTATGAATGACGGAAGCTACGCGCAGGATAAAGGGTATCAGATTCCTTTCCGTCCGTGGATTGTCGATTATGACCTGCTAAAAATGCACCCGATTTCGTGTAATTTCGGAATGGGGAATCTCAGCATGTTTTATCCGGACCAGATGCTCAGAGAGGCGACCGGCGTGGAAAAAGAAGCGCTTCTTGACCGCTTTTTCGCCGCCACCGCCGCTTTCGGACATCCGGGATTCCTGACGATTAATGACGGAATCCGAAACACGTGGCGCGGATATTTTAACTTGGTAGAACTTCAGAAACGTTATACCGTCGCGCAGGTGGAATGGATACGTTACGTGGACGAAAACGGAAAACTGTTCAACACGTCCGACGCGATGGCGAGCGACGCTTATTTACGCTCTCAAGTCGCGGTAAAATACGATGACGGAACCGTCGTCTGCGCGAACGGTAGCGTGTCGGAAACGTTCCGCGCGACGGTCGAGAACCGGGAAATCACGCTTCCTCCGGCAGGTTACACCGGCTGGACGGCAGACGGGAAAATTTACTCATTCTCCGGCCTACATGACGGGGCACGATGCGATTACGCTTACTCGCCGAAACACATTTATCTCGATTCGCGCGCGAAATTCCAGAAATTCCCCTTCGCGTCGGGGACAGGTGCCGGTGTCTGTAGGAAAATGGACGAAAACCGCTGGGAAATCATTCTGCTGGATAATGCGGAAATCGGTTTCAAAATCCCGGATTTCTCGCGGATTCAGTCGGTCGTAAGTGGTGATGAAAGTGGAAATGGAGGCGGAAATGACGCGGAAAAAACCGTCGCATTCCAGAAAATCCGTTCCACGGCGGTCGCACTGGCGCGAGACGGTTCAGAAATGGGAAAAACGGAGGTCACACTCAGTCGCGGTTACGCCTACGTGAAACCCGTGGACGGTGCGTTTTCGTATGTAATTGAAACGTGTGCAGATACGGAAATTCAGAACGGAACCGAGACGGCGAGTGATGCACTTCACTGCGATACGTTCCGCGTTTTAGCAGGTGATACGGTCACGATTTTTGGTAAAAAAAGTGACGAAAACGGTGGTGAAAACAGTGACGGCAACACTCCGATTTCCTTCACGATTCCCGAAAATACGCTGGATGGCGAGCGCGTGTGGTTCACGTCGGCGGCAGGTCGGCTCGATTTTCTCGTCACGCCACTGTGTCAGTGTGAAATCGTTGAGGAAAACGCGGATTCCGTGACGTTCCAGATTCAGAAAGCATGGAAATCGAGTGAAAATACGACTAAAAAAGCGGAAAATGACGCCGAAAGCGACACGGATAAAAATGCGATTAACGTGAGTTTTAACGGAAAAACTTATACCGTTTCGGCTGACGGACGATGCGTGTTGCCGATTGCGGAAAAGTCAGCGGGTTATCCGCGGTTTTACCGTTTCGAAATTCGGACGGAAGGGCGGACACAGAAGATTCTCGTCAAAAGTCGCGTGACGATGGAGGAAATTCAGAAGCCGTTCACGCCGGGAAATGCAACGAAAAAGATGCAGTCTCGTGGAAAACCGATTTCTATGCTGGACACCGAAACGGGCGCGCGTCTTGATTTTAGCAGTTATGCCTGTGGCGGTGTGAAGCGGATGGGCTTTTTCAGCCACCCGCCGTACATTAAGACGCTCGGAAATGTCCTTCTGGAATACGTTCTTGACCTTCCGGCGGACGAAAATCTCGCGCTCTCGGCTTTCGTCGGAAAAGCGGACGGGTGCGTCGTCGGTGACGGTATCTGGTTCCGAATCGCAGTGAGTGAACTGAAAAATGACACGGATTCTGAAACTGAAACAGGTTTTGAAACGGTTCTGGCGGAAGTGCACGTTAAGGATAATGAGTGGATTCCGATTCGCGGAGATTTCACACCGTGGCGGGGAAAGAAAATCCGTCTGCGACTGATTACGGACTGCGGACCGAAAAACGACACGCAGGGTGACTGGGGTGTGTGGGGCGACATTCAGCTTCAGACGGCAGAAAAAATGCCGATACGGAAATCGGAAGTTATGTCTGGTAAACTGTTTCCGGTTCCTGACGCTGAAAAGTCGGAAACTTCAGGGAAATCGGAAACGAGTGGAATTTCGGCAGAAAAACTGCGTGACGCACAGCGCGGGTGGCTGTGTTATCGCGGAAAAGGACTTGCGGGTGGCGGTGACCGTCCCACGACCGGGATTCTGAACGGAATCTCTTTCGGACATCTTTACGAAGCAGCTGGCAACGAAAACGCAGGCATTTTCTCGGAAGAAGTCCGTGTTCCGCTCCCGACAGACATCCTGAAAACGCTGTCGGCAGTGAATACGTTAGAGCTTCAGAACCTAGAAGAAGACTGTTTTTCGATTCGCGATTTTCGGATTCTCGTCGAAATGAAAGACGGAACGCAGATTTCGTCGCCAGTGGTTCCAACGGTTATCACCCAGCCAGACTCTTGGGCACATGCGGAAGGTTTCTGCGTCGGAAAAGATGATACCATCTGTGTTCCGATTTCTTTCTGAGTGAAACTTAAGTAAACACAGAAAAACTGAATAAATAAAAAAGGCGGAAATGGAAACTTTAACCACTTCCGCCTTTTACATCCTCGTGTTTTTAGCGAGTCCGTATTTTCTATGTATCAGGTACCCTCACTGCCGGAGTTATCTTCACTGTCCACGTCTTCTGAATCTACGGTCTCAGATTGCGTCTGCGTGGAAATTTCATTTTCAGAAATCCCCGTGCTTATTTCACAGACATTTTCAGGCAGAAGAGTTGCCGTGGTATTTAAGGCAGAACGTAACATGCCAAGACCGCTAATGACACCAATGACAAGAAGAGTGGTGATGACAATCCACTCAAACGTCAGTGAGCCACAGCGTTTCGGTGATTTTTTGAGGGGTTCCATGAATTCTCTTCCTTTGGTTTTTAATTTGTTGACTTTTTGATGAAATCTGCGTCAATGTCGTTTACAACATTTATCGTATCATTAATTTCGTACAGGAACGCATTTCGAGCAGCAACAAGACCACCGAGGATGCCAACAATTAACATACAGCAGACCAGAATCCATTCAAAAGCGAGAACTCCGCGCGATTTCGATGTCATTTTCATTGGTTTTTTCTCCATTCTGAAAATCCGTGACGGTTAAGCTCCAAGCTACCTACTCGCTTACCGATTGACTATCCTGAGACGCGGCAGTATTTAAGTTTTTCACACTCTCAGTTAAATCGTCCAACTTCAGAACGACCGCGTTACGCAGCGCGCCAAGACCACTAATCATACCGATGACGAGAAGCGTCGTGATGACAATCCACTCGAAGGAAAGAGAACCTTTCCGTTTTGCCGTATTATTTTTCATACATAATTCCTTTCCGTTTCACCGTTCCACGCGCGAAATCTGGCATAACCGGATGTATTTCACTAATTCTACCAAAATATCGGTTATAATGTTCATATTTTTACATAAAAAAAATTATACACCGAAAACATCTACCATTTTACCTATTTTCCAATTTCAATACCTTTTTAAATATTCATATAATTATCTTGATATTTTCACGACTCTTTTTATTTTTTCATTTTTTTAAATTTTTTATAAATATTACTTGCAAATTTTAACAAGTGATATACAATAAAATAAATAAGAGGAATTTAATTTTATGGACACGCAAGAATTTCGTGAAATTTTCACATTTTCTTCACATGAATCATAGGAGAAAACCATGAAAAATCCAACTGTGCAACTACCCCCCCCCCGCAATTTGCGCAAATTAACATACTGCGCGCGATAGCGAGTTTTTGGGGTGTCTTATTTACGATAATAATTGTTGCGGATTCTTGGGCTGCGACCTATACTGATGATTCCACCCTTCCGAATGCCCTGAAAGAAACCTCGACTTTCAACATTTCAGGCACGAAAACTTATAATGGAGTTATCTCCAACGCCGATGACGGTACGCCAGTTTCCATCACGAAAACCGGCACAGGAACGTTGGTTCTTACTAAAAGTAACAAGTTTACTGGCGAAACACGTGTCGAAAACGGAACGCTCCGGTTGACCTATCAGGGAGCGCCAGGAACGCTAGCCGCGAATTCTACCGTAACGGTAACGGGAGCGAATTCTGTTTTGGAAGGCGCGGTTTCGGATACGCTTGGGTATGCTGCTGCGACAGTGAAAACGCTGAATCTCGAAAATGGCGGAACGATGTGCGTCACTACAGGACATACGACGCTCGTCGCGCAAGTGAACATGAATAATGGAACCCTGACGGGAACCACGACGGATGTAGCGGGAGCGTACGTTTTCGATACGGGGATTACCATTACTGGTGGAACGGAGAACTTGCTCTCTGCTAATAAGGTTTTCTTCCGGAAAAGTACTCGATCCAAGACGAATGGACAGATTAATGTCGCTGAAAATGCGAAATTTACCATTTCATCTCAGATATTAGGGAGCGTTTCAGGCCAGAGCTGGAGCTTGCCGACGATCAATAAACTGGGAGCCGGAGAGTTGGTTTTCGCAGGAAAAGACGGCGTGCAGAGTTTCGTTGACGTATTAGACGTGGACGCGGGAAAGATTACGATTTCGAATGGAACGCTGACGGCGAGAAAGGGGATCGATTTAGCTTCCGGAACCACCCTGGCACTCTCGGGCGGGAAATTGGAATTCGGTGATAATTTAATTGGTAGTGGGAATTTTTACTGGAAAGGTGGAACCATTTCGGTCGCGACAGGGAAAAAAGCGACCGTCGGAACGGTAATCGATAATTCCGCGAAAACGCTGACTAAAACAGGAGCTGGAATGCTGGAATTAACGAAAAATAATACCTTCTCCGGTGAAATTCGTGTTGAAGACGGAACGCTTCGACTGACACAGACTAGAACGATTTCAAAAAATGCGACGATTACTGTGACGGGCGCGAATTCTATCTTAGAATCTGCGGCAACGGACGCGGTCGGTTTTGCCGACAACACCACGAAAACGGTAAATCTCCTGAATGGCGGAACGTGGAACGCGACACACAGCCTCAACGCGAAAGGTGGACACACGACGGTTCTCGCAACAGTCAACATGAATAATGGACATATCATCGGTACAAATACGGATCAGGCATGTTTCGTTTTCGACTCGATTATTAATGTCACAGGTGGAACGGATAACACGATTTCCGCGGATTCCATTTTCTTCCGGAAGAGTGGACGCGTCAATAATTCCGGACATATTAACGTGGCGAAAGACGCGAAATTGACGATTACGTCGCAACTTAAAGATTTACTGAGCACCATGAGTTATACCACGCCCGATTACACGAAATTAGGTGAGGGTACGCTGGTTTATAATACCAATCTGGGTCTCGGAAAATTGAGCAGTGTCAAGTTAAATGTAACAGCCGGAACGGTAGAGCTGAACGGCGATAATAACCAACTCGGCACGTTAACGGTTGCTGAAAACGCAACGCTCAGCGGAACGGGTTCTACGACTGTCGAAACGTTGGCGATGAACGGAACGTGGAACGAAAAAATCAATTCACTCACAGATTTCGGCACAATTACTGCTACCAACGCGACTTTTACACCAGAAACGGTTCTGTCACTGGAACTGGGTGACGATTATTTGATGGCCGGTGGTGACGTGTTCACGATTTTAACGACAACGAATTCGATTGCCATGTCCGACGTGACGGATTTTAATCCTGAAACGTATAACTGGGAGTCGATTCTGGACGATAATTTTCAGGCTTTATGGGACCTGAATTATCTCACGTCTGGAAACGGCGGTTCACTGGTTTTATCTGTGCATGATGGCTCGGTTCCTGAACCTGCGACTTGGGTGATGCTTTTATTTGGCGTGAGTGCCATAGGGTGGAAATATCGTCAAAAGACACGAAATTAACGTAAGAGGAGGTCCCCATGAAAAGAGACGCTTTTACGTTGGTCGAGTTATTAGTTGTAATTGCGATTATTGGTATGTTGGTTGGATTACTCCTTCCTGCAGTGCAGCAGGCGCGTGAGGCAGCACGTGTGATGCAGTGTAACAATAATCTGAAACAGATGGGGTTGGCAAGCCTAAATCATGAGGCAACCTCCAAGGTTTTTCCTTCCGGAGGTTGGCACTGGCGTATGGTTGGTGACGGTGACTGGGGATTCGGAAAGAAGCAGCCTGGCTCATGGGCGTTTTCACTTTTACCATATATGGAACAGAACGCCCTTTTTCAGCTCGGCTCCGACGGAAACACGACGAGTGCACCATCTACGACCAAAAAAGATGGAGCGTTAACATGTAATCGCACGCCGATTGCCGGATTTTACTGTCCCTCGAGGCGTACATGTAAAACGTATGTTTTTGTAAATGGTAGTAATCATTCGAATGTATATAACATGACGAAGATTTCTTCGAGCGGCGATTCCTTCGGCAAGTGTGACTATGCGGGTAACATCGGTAGTTCTATCAGTACAGGTGCTGCGGTAGACTTCACTCCGGCGGACTATCCGACAGCCCAGACGTACAATTTTTCCCAGTTCGCGACGAACCATAACGGAGTCATTTTCCGTGCCAGTGGTGTCTCAATCGGTGAAATTCGCAGTGGCACAACCAACACGTACCTGATTGGTGAAAAGTACCTGATGACGGACGATTACGAGACCGGAAAAAATAACTCTGATAACGAGGGTGCTTTTTTCGGCGGGTGTGATGATAACTTGCGTGCGTGTAAAAACACGGCGACTAATTATCCCATGCAGGACCGCGCAGGTTATGACACACCACGATATGCTTTTGGCAGTCCTCATGCAGGTTCTTTTGGGATGGCGATGTGTGACGGTTCCGCACAACGAATTTCGTACAGCATAGAGTATGATGTTCATGAGGAACTTGCCAATCGTAAATCAACGGAAGCAGTTCAGATTCCGCAGTAAATTATTTTTAGTTTTTCTATCATTTTAAATTTTTTTGAAGGATCCAAAATGACCCACCTACCCACATCCATTTTTTCGGCAAGTCGCAGAGTTTCGCTTTTTTTACTTGCCATTATGTTAACTTTCACAATGAATGCCACGATTTCGCAGAGTGTACAGTGTGCTGATGCGGAAAATGTGACAGAAGTGAAAATTTCGCTTCCAGAAGCGGTAACGAAACCGATTTTGCCGGAGAATCTCGCGGAACTGCGTGCGCCGGAGGACGCAGAACAGGGAGTAATCAAGCGGAAGGATATGGTTTTCACGTGGTTAAAGCCACAAATTATCGCGGCGGAGAAAAAGTGGCGGAGTGATTATGAAGCGCGAAAAACGCCGGAACAGATCGCAGAATATCAGAAACTCCGAAAACAGCAGTTCATCGATGCACTCGGTGGGTTCCCGGAACGGACACCGCTCAATGCACGGATTACGGGAACGATTCAGTATGAGGGTTACTCGGTCGAGAAGGTTATTTTCGAGTCACGTCCTGGAATGTACGTAACGGGGATTTTCTTTAAGCCGGACGAGAAGAAGTTTCCGAAACCCTGGAGTGGAGTCGTGGAGGCTTGCGGACATAGCGGGAACGGAAAGGGGTCCGACTTTTATCAGCGTGTGGCCGCACTTCATGCGCTGAATGGAATTGCGGCATTTCTCGTTGACCCGATTGACCAGGGTGAACGCTGTCAGGTTCTGGACCCCGTCACGAAAAAACCGCTCGCGGCAACCGTTCACGGACACAATCTTCTCGGAATCGGAAGTATTTTACTTGGTAAAAACGTCGCGACGTATGAAATCTGGGACTTGATGCGCGCGCTGGACTATATGGAATCGCGTGACGACATTCGTTCCGATCGTCTGGGAATGACCGGGAATTCCGGTGGTGGGACGCAGACTTCTTACGTGATGGCGCTTGATGACCGCGTCGTGGCGGCAAGTTCCTGCTGCTATACTTGCAGTCTATATGGCTTAATGAAAACGAATAACGCGCAGGACGCAGAGCAGAACATTTTCGGTCAGGCGGCGTTCGGGATGGACCATGCGGATTACTGCATGATGCGTGCTCCGAAAGCGACGTTGCTCGGAACTGCCACGCACGACTTTTTCCCGATTGACATGGCATGGCAGAGCTTCCGCGACGCGAAACGGCTTTATCAACGTCTCGGTTACGGCGAATACGTGGACTTGGCGGAAAATGATAACCCACACGGATTTAATAAACCGCTCCGTGAGGCGACGGTCCGATTTATGCTTCGCTTCTTGGATAAACGTGAAGCGGTAGTTTGGGAGCCGGAAAATCTGAAAGGCGGAAGTGACGCGGAGATTCAGGTGACGCCGGACGGACAGGTTTTACTTCTGGAAGGGGCGCGGACGACGTACGATTTTAATCGTGATTACGCGAAAGAGTTGGCTACGAAACGGACGGCAATTAATGCGGAAACACTGCTGAAAATTCGTGAAATGGCAGGAGTTCGCGACGCGGAAACGCTCGGAATGCCGAAATGTAAATCGATAGAAAAAGTCGAGTTAACAGACGGAATCGTGGCGGAAAAAATGTATTTTGAGCCGGAATCTCGGATTTATCTCCCGGCGATTCTCTTCCGAAATACATCTGCGACGGAGAAAACGGATGTGATGATCTATGTCACGGATAAAGGGAAGACGGCAGGTTACGAGGAAAACATTCTCCCAGCGTTAAAAGCTGGAAAATCGGTTTTAGCCGTCGATTTACGAGGCTGGGGCGAGACACAACAGGTGAACGGCTCCTATTTCCGCCATGCTAATTTCGGTTCGGACGGCAACGATTATTATCTTGCGTATAATCTAGGACGTTCTTATGTTGGTTTCCGTACGGATGACTTGTTCTCCATCACACGGTGGCTGAAATCTCAGGCATTTTGTGGAGAGATTGAACTTTATGCCGTCTCGGAAGCGTGTATTCCAGTTCTTCATGCAGCAGTTCTTGACTGTGATGTCTACCGTCATGTAACGCTCGAAAACTGCCTGATTTCGTGGACGAACACGGTTGAAAACGGTGGTTTCTCCAACACGCCGCTCACGAGTACGATTCATGGTGTACTGAAGGTTTATGATTTACCTGAAATGCGCACATACTTGGAATCAGCAGGAAAACTGACTGTAAAGTCGACGAAAGATGCGAAAATAAAGTAAAAACAGAAAAACGCATTTTATCCTTCTAAAAAAGAACAGCGGCAGGCGGGAAACCTACCGCTGAACTCTTGATGGTGTAGTG
>JAUNAI010000397.1 GCA_030527705.1 Planctomycetia bacterium
ATAGTTATGATGATTTAAAATCCGTCTGTGAAATCTGTCTCTTCTGTGTGAAGCACCGAAAAATACGGGGTTCCGGAAAACAAAAAACTTAGCGTCCTAAATCATTTTCATTTCCTAAAAACTCACTCATTTCTGTGAAAATCTGTGAGATCTGCGGGAGATTTAATGATTTTTGTTTCCGCGTTAAAATACAATGTGTTGTTTTAACGTTTTTCTGTAAATAACGTTCCATGCCGTATTTTACGACACTTGAACGTTTTCCCCCTTTTACCCTGAATTTTCAAGTAGAACTAGTATAGACATCCCTCCAAAACAGAAAAGGAAAAAAACATGAAAACCTACCGATTTTTATTTCTCGGAATGTTGGCATGCGTTTTCGCGTCCCTATTTGCGACAAGTCGCGTTTTCGGAAATGATTCTGGAAAAGTTTCCGGAAATACAGAAAATGCGAATAACGCCGTCCGGTACCGTATGATTCGCGATGTGGATTTTACTGGAAAGAATGAGCTGGACGCGGTGAAACCAAATTTTCAGGGTGCAACGAAAACTGTGGAGGACGGCGACAGCTGGGTGTGCGAAAACGCGGAAGAAAAAGGTACCAGCGCGGTCGTGTGGAGCGTTCCGCTGAACCAGAAAACGCCGACGCCGATTCTTTTTTCCGGTGAAAGTCGGCTTCTTAGTGAGACGGTTGCACCGTCACGGGATTACTCGCTCTATCTTGACCTGGTTTACGCGGACGATACACCGGGGTGGGGGATTATTAAACCGTTCACGGGAAAAAATGAATGGGAAGCTGTCTCACGCCAATTCGTGCCGAAAAAGCCGATTAAGAGGGTGGCATTTTATTGTCTTTTTCGTGGGTGTGTGGGAAAAGTAGCGTTCAGAAATGTGTCGCTGATTCAGGCGGACGCGAAAATGGCGGAGAGAATTACCACTTTCGACGGTCAGTGTGTGACGGCAGTCGGAAACGTAGCGGAAATGGGGACGGAGCCAGAATCGGCAAGAGAAACTGTTCCACGTTTTTACCTCCGAGATGCGCTGGCGAATTCCGACTGGGTGCGGATGGAAACGGTGAAAAATATAGATAACTCAAGAAATACGGAAAATGAAACCGTTTTTGAGGCGAGTTTATCAGAGAATAAACCGGAATTTACACTTTCTTGGTCGGCAGAGACCGCAGGAAATGGAGCGACGATTGACCGTGTGAAAATCCGTTCCAACTCGGCGGCGGAACGGGGAGTTACGCTCGTCGCAGCGATTCCGATGACAGAGAAAATGTCCCGTGCATTCCTTGGACTGGACGGCGTAACGGAAATTGTAACCGGTGAAGTGGGAGAAACGTATCCGACGAAAGCCGGAATGAAACAGATGAACCGATTCCCGATTCAGGGGGTGGGGAGCACGTTAAAGGACGACGCGGAAGGTGCGGGAAATGTGTCGCAGGAAGGTGCTCGAGAGGTGTGGCTTGGAATTGATCCGGCATTTCCAGCGGTGTACCGGACGTTTTTTAATGCGGAAACTCAGGAACTCTGTATCGCGTACGATTTAGGTTTTATCCCGACGAAAAAAGAGTGGGAACTCCGTTTCTGTCGATTCACGGAGATTCCGGGGAAAACGGAGAAAGACGGTGGTATGCGTCGCGCGTGGAAACGGTACATGGAAACCTATCCGGCGGCATTTCTCGTCCGTGTTCCGAAAATGGGAAACTGGATGGCGTTCGCGCCGACGAGTCAAGTGAAAAATCCGGAAGATTTCGGTTTCGCGTTTAAGGAAGGAACCGATGAGCCGGCGTGGGACGACGCGCATGGACTGATTACTTTCCGCTACACGGAGCCGATGACGTGGTGGATGAGTTGGAAAACGCCGATGGCGGAGGGAATGGACCCGAAAAAGGTCGGTGGCCGAGAAACCACAGCTGACATTCTGAAAGAAGCCGCGAAAGAAGCTCGGAAACAAGCAGAAAATGGAGCTTGGCTGGCGAAAGCGTGGGAAAAGTCGGTCATGTATGACGCAAATCAGCGTCCGGTTGGACAGTTTCTCGACACACCGTGGTGCCGGGGCGTCGTCTGGAGCATGTGTGGTCTGCCTGGTCTGGGAGAAGGTGGGGAATTTCACGTGAAATGGACAGAAGATTACGTGAATTCCGTTTATCCGAAACTCGTGGGCGGTGAGAAGAACATCTCGGCGTACGGAACGCAGAACGGTCCGTGTTTCTGGACACCGACGGAGAATCATGAGGGAATCGACGGAGAATATATCGATTCTTCAGAAGGTTACGTGACGACGGAACTTGATTTCCGTGCGGAACATTTAGCGTGTGTGGAAACGCCGTTGACGTTCTCTCTGGAAGCGGGAAAACCTGCTGTTTTACGCGGTCTGGTGACATTCGAGTATGTCCGAAAAATGCAGCGTGATGTGCACGCCGCCGGGAAACTGATGATGGCGAATTCCACCCCGATTCGGCTTTCATGGCTTGCGCCGATTCTAGACGTGTTGGGGACGGAGAGTAACTGGAACTGGAACGGAAACTGGACACCGATGGCGATTGAGGAATTACAGTATCGTCGGATGCTCTGTGGCGGAAAACCGTTCTGTTTCCTGCAGAATACGAATTTCGACCTGTTTACGTATGACCACAGTGAGCGTTTCATGAAACGGTGTCTCGCGTTCGGAATGTTCCCGAGCTACTTCAGCGCGGACGCTTCCACGAAACACTATTTCAGGAATCCGGAACTGTATGAGCGTGACCGTCCGCTATTCAAAAAGTACATGCCTTTATGCCGATTGGTCGGAGAGGCGGGCTGGGAGCCGGTTACGGGTGTTTCAGTCACGGATTCACGGCTTCTTGTGGAACGTTTCGGTGACCCGGAGCGGGACGGCGTTTATTATCTGACGATTTATAACCCGGAAAAAGAGGTGATTCAGGCGAAATTGACCGATTTTGCGCCGGAAATGGTCGGGGAGATGGAAACGCTCATCGGTAGCGCGAATCTTGGACCGGAAGACGTGTGGGTCGTGAAAGTAAGTAAAAAAGTAAAGAAATAAAATATAATAAACACCTTGCTTTAGTCAAGGTGTTT
>JAUNAI010000398.1 GCA_030527705.1 Planctomycetia bacterium
TGGAAGCAGTTGAAACGGTGGAAGTAGCTGAAACTACAGAAAATGTAAATGTAGCGGAAACAGCGACGGCTGAAGCGACCACGACGGAAGCGGTAGCGGAAGTGAAACCGTTTAATACGTTCGCGATTTTCAATTTGATGGGGATTTACATTCTCGGCTTCTTCGCGACGGCTGGTGCGGCTGGTTGCGACATGGGGACGGCAAGTCGGAACAGCTCGGATGTTCAGTTGGGCGGTATCTTCGGTATCGTTGGTGCGACGGTCATTGCGGGCGGTCTCTCTCTTGCGATTTATGCTGGCGCGTACGGTTCAGAAATTGTCAGCTACGCTCAGCCTGTCGGTCAGACGACGGACTTGGTGAACTCCATTATGGGTCCGAATGTCGGTAAACTCATGATGGCGTTGCTCGCGATAGCCGCGTTCCCATCTGCGTGTTTCTGCGCGATGATTGCGGCGAATAGCTTTAAAACGACGTTGCCTAAAGTGAATCCGTTCATTACGTGTGGTCTCGGTACGCTCGGCGTGATTGCGTTGATTGTGACGAAATACGCTGGTGAAGTGGCGGGTATTTTCACGGTTATCGGTGCCTCTTTCGGTCCGATTTGCGGTGCGATGATGGCAGATTACCTCCTTTCTGGGCGTGAGTGGAATGGTCCGCGTGCGGGATTTAACCCGGCTGGGTGGATTTCGTGGTTCTTCGGTTTCTTCGTGGGTGCGTTCAATTTCATTCCGGAACCGATGAGACAGGGATTTGACATGCCGTGTCCGCCGTTGTTGGCGTTGGTGGTTGGTTTCGTGTTGTACTACATTCTCGGAGCGATGGGCATGCAGAGTAAGACGCTCGAGATGGAAAATAAAGAACTGGAATCTCTGAACCGCTAATTGACTTCATTTTGAAGTAGTTTAGATAACCCATAATGGGGAGCGTTTCTTCGGAATTCGGGAGTATCGGACTCCTCGACTGTCCCAGCTTCCCCTAACTTGGATATTTCATCTCCCATAGATTCTACAGGAAATCTGTGGGAGATTTTAATGGTTTTTGTTTCTGCGTTAGAATATTGTATTGCGTATATTCGTGTTCCACTGAAAATGATGGTTTCTTGCTGTATTTTCCGACACACTTGAATACTTGGGGGCTTTTTAAGTATCAGATATTATAGGTTAGGGGAAGTCGCACAGAGTGTTTCTATGGTGAGCACGACGTTTCTGAGATGGATATGCTCGATTGGGAGGTTCTGGTTTCTGAAAATCTCCGAAAATCAAAAATCATGAATATTTTCTGGAAAAAAAGACGGAATTGGAAAATTTTTGTGAAAAGTCAGTAAAAAAAGTGTAAATCTGACTTGTATTTTTCTTGAGATGACGTATAATAAAGAAAACGACTGTTTGGGATTGTTGGTAAAATACGGACGAAATTATAAATAAAACACTCATGAACGAAAATACTCCTGCTATCGGTATCGACTTGGGAACGACCTTTTCTGCTATCGCGAAACTCGACTTGTCAGGGACGGTTATGACTTTAATGAATGCGGAAGGGGACCGAATTACGCCGTCCGTCGCGCTTTTTGAGGGTGGTCAGGCGATTGTCGGTAAAGAGGCTCTGAAAGCGATTTCGACGGAAGCCAACTCGATTGCGCTCTGTGCGAAACGTGACATGGGAAGTAAAGTTTTCCATCAGGCGATTGAGAATAAACAGTATCCGCCAGAGGTGATTGAGGCGTTCATCTTGAACAAGTTGCGGAAGGATGCCGAGGCGCAGGTGGGACCGTTCTCGAAAGTCGTCATCACCGTGCCGGCTTATTTCGATGAAGTGCGACGAAAAGCGACGCAGGATGCAGGCTATATGGCAGGTTTTGAGGTTCTGGACATCATCAATGAACCGACAGCCGCCGCGCTCGCGTTCGGGTACCAGCACGGTATGTTGGGACAGAACTCTGCACCGGAAAATATCCTAGTTTACGACCTCGGTGGCGGTACTTTTGACGTGACGATTATGCGTGTCTGTGGGAATGAATTTACCACATTGGCGACGGACGGTGATGTTCAGCTCGGCGGTTTCGACTGGGATAACCGACTTGTGGACCTTGTGGCGGACCGATTCGTGTCGGATTTTTATGCTGACCCGCGAGAAGATGTTTGTGCACGTGGGAAACTCTGGCGTGAGTGCGAGGACGCAAAACGGACACTCTCTTCACGCTCAAAAGCGACGATTACATGTGATTATCAGGGACTCTCGAAACGGGTAGAAATTACGCGTGAGGAATTCGAGCAACTGACGCAGGATTTACTTGACAGAACGCGATTTACGACGGTTCAGACCCTTCAGGCGTCGGGCTTGCAGTGGGAGGAAATTTCGCGTGTGTTACTCGTTGGTGGCTCAAGCAGAATGCCGATGGTGCGTGAAATGTTACGTCAAGTGTCGGGGCGCGAGCCGGATACGGGAGCGTCGGCGGACGAAGCGGTCGCAATGGGTGCCGCGATTCATGCGGGCCATCTGATTTCCTTGAGCGCGGGGAATCCGCCATCTTTCAAAATTCGGAACGTAAACTCCCACTCCTTGGGCGTGATTGGAATGGACCCGGCTACTCGACTACCGCGTGTGGGGGTTTTGATTCCACGAAACACGAAACTTCCCGTCCGTGTGCGTCGGAATTTCAAGACACAGAAAGCGAATCAGAAAAGCCTCTTGGTTCAGATTGCGGAAGGTGAGAGTTCCTCCCCGGATAACTGCACGTTTATTGGTTGCTGTAAAGTTCCGCATTTCCCGCCGAATCTTCCGGCAGGGACGGCAGTTCACGTGACGTTTGAATACTCGCCAGATGGACGACTGAAGGTGGACGTACAGATACCGGACGCGAACACGGAGATTTCTCAGGAATTTACGCGAGAGAATAACCTGTCGAAGACGCTCTTGGACGGGTGGAGGTCGTATATTTCGGGAGAAGAGCCGACGGATTATCAGTGAGAAAGAGAAGAAGAAAAAAGAAAAAGAAACCGAATAAAAAGCAAGCAATCGAAGATTGCGATTAAGAGTTTTTTGAAAGAGGGGTCTGGGGAGAAAACAATTTTGCAAAAAT
>JAUNAI010000002.1:0-2548 GCA_030527705.1 Planctomycetia bacterium
AACGTTTCCATTTTCATTTCCAGAAGCGTTTTCGTCTCGTAAAACACGCCCAGAATTTACCACGAGCGCCAATGACGGATCCATTTTCGTGAAGTCCGCCGCTCCACGAATCCCGCTAAATCCTGCTAGCTCCGCTTTTCGGTCGAATTCCGGAGCGTATATGTACCGCGACGCACCACGAGTGACATCTCGCTGAAACAGCGCGGCACATGCGAGATAATGCGCCAGATGAGCCTGATGACAGGTAATGTCGAAATAGCCGATAATCTGCTGCTGATCGTAATCGGTATTATGTTGCCACGTGTAATGGAAAATCCCGCTCCAGTCCTGAAACGCTCCCAGCGCACAAACCGTCGGCAGGCATTCCGTACTGTAAAAATTCGGGAACGGGTGCTGATACTCGCTTACCGTCAGTGGTAATCCCAAAACACGGGCATTCGCCAGTCGTGACGACGTTCCGCGGTCCGTGTGCCAGTGATTTACCAGCGCGGAATTCCTCACGAACCAGTTATTCGGATCCCAACGTTTATCGATCCAACTTGGGTGATTCCAGTAAGCGTGAATATCACAATAATCGAGTTCCGCCTGATTAAACCAACTTCCGTACGTCAACTGCGTGCCGGAAATCGGCGATTTCGCCTTTAACTCGTCGCGCACGAAATGGTACATTTCCAGAAAATACGTCTTTTCCAGCTCTACAAGGAATTCGACCATGTCCGCGTACTGTTCATTCGTCGCGCCACTTCCGTAAGCCGAGACGATTTTCACGGAGCCGTCTTCCAGTCTCTGCCCCGGTTCCGCGCCGACAATTCCGCCTTGACGGAGCGAGACGGAGGCAATTTCCACCTCAGAACCGTCCGTGAAACCGCCGAAACCGACGCGTGCTTTCTCACAGTCTTCCCGCGCGATGAAACGGAACGTGTACTCCTTCCACTGAGGTTCTACATTTACCTGGTCATGGAATCCCAGATTCGTCCACGGACTGAGCATGTACGACACGCCGAAGGAGATTTTCGACGTACTTTTTCCCCGCATTTTCACCGTCAGCGTGTACGGTTCATCCGCTTCCGTCCGCGCGTTTACAGTATGAAACTGCGGCGCCCAATTCGCCTCGCCATCCTTAAGAACCTTCACCGCTAACGTCTTTTCCGACGTCAGACCGTGCGTCCAGACCGCCTTTTCACCGACGAATTCCCAGTCCTGAATCCGCTGTCTTCCGTTTTCCCGTTCCTTTTCCGTGGCGGGCGCACTCGCGCGGAAATCTCCGTTCGGCAGTAATTCTTCCGACATCGGAACCACTCGGCATTTCCACGCACGGCGCATAGTACGCGTGTCCCCGTATTTCCGCGAGAGCCATTCATTCCACATTTTTTGAAGTTGTGCCTCGAATCGTGGTGGCAGAATGAACTGACTTCCGCGTCGCCACTGGTTCAGAATGCTATTTTCATTATTAATCTCAATCATCGCGATTCCCGGGTCCTCGATATACGCCCGCCCGGTGTAAGGATTCACGTGAGTGAGAAAATCACGTGCGAATTCCTTCTGCAACTCAATCATTCCCGGCATGTAGTTATCCACGCCCTTATCATACGTCGGTCGCTCCTCTTTCGGCTCCGGAAAACCTTCCTTCTCTCCGAGCGTTCGCGCGACATGCAGATTCAGATTAACGTAAATTCCGTTTTTCTCCAGCTGGTAGACCAGGTAGTCGAAAGCGTCCCGTTTTTCAGGCATAATCGTCCGCACGTCGCGCGTATTCCAGTCAAAAAAGTACCCTAGATTGTCCACGAAATGAAGTCGAACGACATTAATTCCGAAACGTGCCATCGATTTTGCGAGAAACTCCGCGTCTTCTTTCGATTTTGGGAAATTCGCGCCACAGGAAAGATTCGTCCCGAAAAAGTACACGACACCGGAATCATTCACGAATTGCCCGTTGCGGACCGTCATGAAACCGTTTTCCCACGCCGATTTCCGTGTCTCGCCGTTCCGCGTACCGTTCCACACGCCGTTTCGCACACTGTTCCATGTGGCGACGTTCGTTACGTTTTCAAGTGGAATTTTAGAAATTGTAAACGGAAACATCGGCGCGCAACCATCCTCATCAATCATGAGCGGCTCACCCGGACACAGAATCGTCGGTTTCTCTTTTTCCGCTGCAAAAATCGCGTTCTCAAGACCACCCACGCACGCCAACCAAAAACCGACGCAGAGTAGGAAAAAAAGGGGAAAAACAGAAACAAGATATTTCAGGTAGGACATAAAAAAACCTTTCTTTTAACCTGCGTATTTCATACCTTAAAAGGCAAAAAACGTGAAAGTGTCGTAAAATACGGCATAAAACCGTCATTTTCAGCGGAATGTTAAAATAACACAGTGTATTTTAATGCGGAAATAAAAATCATTAAATCTCCCACAGAACTCACCGATTTTCACAGAAAGGAGTGAGTTTTATGGAGATAAAAACGAGTTAGGATGCAACGTTTTTCGCTTTCCGAAACCCCGTATTTTACGGCACTTCACACAGAAGAGACAGATTTCACAGATGGAT
>JAUNAI010000002.1:2558-47641 GCA_030527705.1 Planctomycetia bacterium
CTGTGAAATTCTGTGGAATCTGTGGGAGATTTAAAACCTCGATGGCCCGTGAAATTCGTGGGATATAAAATTTTCAGGTTAAGACTTACTCCTCACTCCGCGTGAGAATTTCTTCCCAGTATTCCAGCGCGTATTCGTGGAGCTGACGGAGTTTTTTACCGTCGGAGCCGGTGAAGGAACCACGTTTTTCAAGCATTTCGATGCGTTTTCGCTCCCAGTTTACGAAAAATTGTGCGGATTTTTTCTGGATTTTCTGTTTTCCACCCATTTCGACGTAATACGGTGCGCTCATCACGCTACAGTACGTTGCCGGATTGTCCGCGACGACACGAATCAGGAACCACCCTGATGACGGAATTTCCAGAAGCGGTAAACGTCCCGCTTCCGCGTAATTTCGAAACGGAACCGACTGCGTGACGCGCCCATTCACGATAAAATCGATATACTGTGCTTTTTGCTGCATCATGAGCGTCATCGACGGATTCAGTTTTTCCGCCTCGCCGTCATTTCCGGGAAACTGAAATACCTCGCCCGGCACATAACCTTCTACCCACGGCATCATCAACGGGCCGTTCGTGACGACGACACGCCCTTCTCGCAGAGCTTCCCACCACATTTTTCGGTTAAAACCCGCATTTCCGCCTTCATACTGGAAGCCACTCCGGTCCGCGTCTTGTGCGTATTCTTCCGGGTCGACGAAAACGTACATCCGATTCGCTCCGACGGCATTCGGCGACAGTCCCGACCCACTCCCCGCAGAAGGCGGAATCCGGTGTCCTGTATTCAGGAGGTGAAAATAAACCTCCTCTGTCCACTGTTGGCGACCGCGCGGACCTTCATAATTCATCGGTGCTGCGTCCGGTATCAGCGTACTCTGCGACGGACGGAGAAACGTATCTGCCAGAAATTCAGCGACGATTTCCTCCTCCAGTTCCTCCTCGCCGGGACGGATTTTTCCGACTTCCTCTTCTTTCAGTATAACGCGCGGAAGGTTAATTTTCCCTGCGTTTTTCAGCGTCGGAATCTTTCTCCAGTTTACATTTTCTGGCAGAATCTGATCCCGTAAAATGTGTGGTCCGAGTGTCTGGAACGAGTCCGCCAGTCCCAACGCGACCAGCAACGGTAAATCCCAACAGTCCGCGTCCTGCACGTCGAACCATGTGGCCGGGTACTTTTTCTGAATGGCGTATAGCATGGAAATCGGACTTTTTCGCGCCTCCAGATTCAATTTCCGAAACTGAACCACCGTGGGTAAATTCAGAATTCCCACCGAACAGGACGGATGGCGTAAAATATAATTCTGCGTCGTGAAAAGCCGATCGGAGTCGAACCAGATATCATCGGTTTTCGGTGATTTTTCAGTATTTTTCGCGTCTTTAGAATCTTTCCGTCCCGCTTTTTCCCGATCCTCCGCGCGTTTTTTTTCTTCCGTACGTTTTACCGCCGCGAAATGCTGGTGCGTTGCAGACTCCGCTAACGGAACGAAATGAAGGTCGTCCGCCATCATCAGTAACTCGATTTCATCCAGATGTCGCATAACCATTAAGTCGCCTGACCACCAGCCTTTTTCTGCGAGATTCGTGAAACGGCGTAACGTTTCCGTTTTCGCGTCTTTCGCATACTTATTCATTACGAAATGTCCGGTTCTCGGCAAGTATTCCAGTCCGCGTTCAATCGTCATCGGATATGTTCCTGGTGGCCATTCTAGAGAAACTTCTCCCGGCATCACAAAATGGTCATACAGAAACGGCATTCCTTCTGCTTTTCGTGCGACACCCTTTTCATTTCGAATTGACACTCGACACGGAATTGGTCGACGCGTTTCCTCATCAATAATCTGTAAACGGAACTCTGCCGGTGGTGCCGACCACGCGGAAAACGCGTTTAATATCAATCCGCCAATTAAAATATTTCTGAAAAACCATTTTCGGTTAAAAATCATACCAAAACCCTAACCCAATCTGTTTTTCCCAGCGATTATAAAACTGATACTGGTCTGCGTGTCCCGCCATAGCGTATAAACCTGTCCGCATCGTATGTTGATAAACCGTTTTCCACTGCCAGCCTGCTTCCAGTGCACTATACGTGTCGAAATCGGTATCCTCGCTCCACCGGAAATGAACCGCCAGGAACGGCGAACCACGATGATTGGGTAACATCATCGGTGAATACTCTGCTCCCGCCTCGAACTGCCACGGTTTCGCACCACCGTCACAATAAAAAACATAATCCCCACCGACATAAAATCGCCAGTTCGCGTCCGGTCGGTATCCAATTCCCCACATCAGACAGTCGCGCACATAATTAATACGGTAAACCTCACCTGTAGCGGCGTAATTCTTAACGATCCACTCGTCGCCCATGTGGGAACTGATGTGATAGTATCCGATTTTAAATTCCCACCCATTTTTTCGGAACGTAATCGGCACGCCGAAACGATAATCCGTTCCGTGCAGGTCGCGGTCCCCTTTTAACGTAAGACGTGCAATCGCCCCACACTCGATGTCTAGCTGAACCCCCTCTGGATACAGTCGGCTGGTAGTTCCATATCGAATCAGATTAATTCGGCCACCAAGCGTCGGGTCCCAGTACGCCAAGCCGGTAGTGTCTTCATTAATAAAATGAATTCCCATTCTCCCTTCCCGGTTACTCGCGAAATACGCCCGAAATAGCGTTCCGCCGGGTAAAACCTGCCACGTCCACGCCTCATTCGACGTCGGCAATGGTCTCCCTTTTCCCGGAATACACGCGCGGAAAGACGGGTCCCAATAATGATACGCTTCTTCTTCCGGCGTATAAAGCACACGCGGACCAACACTCATGGCAGTTCCAGAAACACCCGAAACATCTGAAACACTTGAAAATTCAGAATGGTCATAAGTTCCCAAGGTTCCATAAACATCCGATTCCGAAAAATTCATAAATTCTGGAATTTCTTCCGTAGTCTGCGTATTTTCCAGTGTCGGTTCCTCCAGAATCGGCTCAGCCTGGCCACGCACACAGAGCGTTTCGGAAGGTGCCCATGGATAATCAGGACATGTCGGACATATAGTCTGGCACGGAACACAACAGACCGGTGCCTGCGCATGCTCTGATGGATAAACACTGAAATTCGTAGCCGAGTAAGCGGAATTCGCGGGCAACTCCGTCGTTTTCAGGACAAAATACTCGGTAACATCCCGTTTCGGAAAATATGGAAACTCTATTTCCGATACACGTTCTACGTCTGATACATTTTCCGTCTCCGGCAACCAGGAATCTTCTCCTAAAACGGTTTCTCCCGGATTCCAGAACAGTGTGGAAAGCAGAATCCAGTTTCTGCATGAAAAAATATTTTTCTTAAATTTACTATAATTTGACATTTTTTTACCCTGTAAATAACCTGATAGACAATTTTACCCGATATTTACATTTAGGGGAAGAGCAATTTTTTTTCGTGAATACGTCCCCCCCACCTTTTCTTTTTACTCATTTTAGACTATAATAAGGGAAATGGAGACGAAAAACGGATTTTCCTGCCCTTAAAAAATAGTAGAAAAAAAATAGGAAAAGTTCATGAGTAACGAAATTCGGACTGTCAAGAGAATTTTAATTATCGATGATGATCAGGAAATCACGGAATCTGTGCGACTGACGCTGGAATCTCGTGGTTACGAGGTTTATAACGCCGTCGACGGAAATCAAGGATTAATCATGACGGAACAGAAAAACCCCGATCTGATTATTCTGGACATGATGATGCCTAAGCGCAGTGGCTTTCTTGTTCTGGAAAAACTCCGTCGTTCCCTTCCAATTCCGATTCGGGTGATTATGATTACCGCGAACGAGGGAAATCGTCATAAAGCCTATGCAGAAACGCTCGGTGTTGATGATTACATTCGAAAACCTTTCCCGATGGATCGACTTCTGGAAAGCGTAAAACGTCTGCTCGGAGAATAATTTCATGCGTCTCTATGACCGACTTGTGAAATGGTTTCTCGTCGATGAAGCGAAACTCCCCGACCTGAGCTGGCTCGCGGTGCGTGAACATTTTATTCCAATCTTTTTCTCAGACATTCTGAAAAAAGCGCTGGAAGATGAACGCCTTACGGAGACGGACCGGACTTATTTCCGGACTTTCGCGAATATGCTTTATGAGCATTATCATCTGGACTATCATCAGAGTGCGCTGGAGTTAAAAAAGGCATTCGCGCCGTTCGATCCGGATTCTGAAGTCGAGTGGAAGCCCGAATATTCCGAGGAATACCGGAAGGAATGTCGAGAGAAATTCGAGAAAAATATTCTTCAGTTTCTCAGTGCGTGTAACTTTTGTGAGCTGGAACAGGAAAAGCTAAACACAATTCTGGACGCGCCATATCCTGGAGTGTTGTCGATTGCCGTGGATTATCGGAAGTTGGATTCCATGCGACTTTATTATCGTGGGTCTACAGATACGACGCACTTAGCACAAAAACTGTTTATTCTGCGGAAAAGTTATGCCAGCAAGAAACTGAAACGTGTTTTCGTTCTTGCGCGGTATAAAGAAGAATACGATTCTCAGATTATCGCGAAAGCATTTCGGGATGTTTCTGTCGAAAATCTGAAAGTGGTGATTCCAGAAGTCCGCCTCAAATTGCCGATTTTCGATCAGATTAAGGTGGGTGGTACCGGTCTGATTTCGATTGTGATGGCACTTTATAAAGTGTTTCTAGCCGCGGTTCTCACGCCGATTCTTTTCGTGATTGTCATGACTGGTATCGTCAGCGGTTTTATAAAAGCCGTTTTCGGTTTCCTGAATTCACGCACGAAATGCTTGAAAACATACTCGGAAAGCCTGTATCACAAGAGTCTCGCCAGTAATATGGGTGCGGTGAACCTGCTTGTAGAACAGGCAGAAACGCAGGAAGTAAAAGAAGCATTTCTTGCATATTTTATCCTGTATGTATTACGTGATGAAAATCTGACTCAGTCGACGTTAGATCGTCGGATTGAATCATGGATTTTTGACCATTTCGGATTCCAGTTGGATTTCGAGGTTCGTGACGCGTTAAGAAAACTGGTTGATAAGAAATTACTCGGTATGTTCACTTCACCGGACGATTCTGAGACCTATTATAAGGTGTATGACCTTCCCAGTGCGCTTCGCCGACTTGATGAAATGTGGGATAATCACCATTCAGAAAATAATACAGGTGACGCGTCTTTTGACCAATTCGCCGGCCTGTCCGCGTTGGAGCAGGTCGGCATGATTCTTAATGAAAATCTCGAGAGAAATCCACGCAAAAACTCTTGTAAACATGATAATCGACATAATCTGCGAAGGAAAACGGGGAAATGTGGGCTTGTGCCGAAAAGTCATCAAGTACAGAAATATTTCAACCGAAAAAAGAAATGATACATTTTATAGTGGATATGTGTTTTAAACACGTATGAGTCATTTCACGGTCGACGTCGTTATTATGGATACAAGAAATATTAATCCTGCACTTGTTGAACAGATTGTTCGGCAAATCGTTTTGGAATGCGTTGGCGTGCGCGGAAAATTAGAGCCTAATCCTGCACCAGAATTGGTGGTAAGTATCTCCGCACGTCACATTCATTTAAGCGACGCAGATGTCGAAACGCTTTTCGGTCCCGGATATCAACTTACGGTGGAAAAAGACCTCTATCAGCCCGGCTTTTTCGCCGCGAAAGAGACGCTGATGGTTGTCGGTCCGCGAAAACGCATGTTGCCGTCCGTCCGTATTCTTGGTCCTACGCGGAAACTGTCGCAGGTGGAACTTGCGTTCACAGATGGTATCTCTCTTGGAATTCCTCTTCCTGTCCGTCAGTCGGGCGACTTGGCAGGGACTCCCGGCTGTGTTCTTGTCGGTCCGAAAGGGGTCGTTGAGCTGAAATCTGGCGTCATTCGCGCAGAACGGCATGTCCACATGCATCCGTCCGAGGCGGAATATTATGGTGTGAAAGATAAAGACCATATGAATCTCCGCGTTTTCGCTGGTCCGTGTACGACGGTTTTTGAGAATGTTCTCGTGCGTGTCGATTCGGGCGTGCATTTAGAGGTTCATCTCGATACGGACGAGGGAAATGCGTGTGATATAGACCACGCGGAGAAAATCGAGTTATATAAATAAAAAGAAAATAAAAAAGAAAAAGAACTGAAAAGCAAGCGTTCGTAGAACGCGATTAAGAGTTTTTTGAAGGGGGAGTGTGAGGGGGAAATAATTTTGCAAAAATGTTTCCCACCTTACCAACGTAAATTCTTTACGGGTAGCCGATTCTTCCCGATAGGGTAGAATTCGGCGTTGGTGTTTAGCCTAAACACCAATCCATGTAACTTTGGGAATTTTCGAGAGTTGGTCCGATTTCCCTCATTGAATCATACAAGTTATCATCCATTTAACATATTAACAAAAAGGAAAAAGCAATGGCAAAACTGGAAGCATTGGGAATGATCGAAACGAAAGGCTTCGTCGCTCTCGTAGAAGGCGTGGACGCCATGATGAAATCGGCGAACGTTCAGTTCCTCGGCTGGGAGAAACCGGGGTCTGGTATCGTGACAGCTTACGTGACGGGTGACGTCGCTGCTGTGAAAGCTGCTACGGACGCAGGTGTCGCTGCCGCAAGTCGCGTCGGGGAAGTTCTGGCAGTTCAGGTGATTCCGCGTCCGTCGGAAGACATCGTTTCGCTTCTGCCCAACCTGAAAAAGGAAAAGAAATAAGAATGGTAAGTTGCCGGAGTGTCGGCATATTTACGTTTGATTTCATTTTATACGAGTCACAACCCCCTAAAAATTTAAAATAACCTAAAAATTCAAAATAAAAGGTAAAAAAATGCAAGACGCACTTGGATTCATTGAAACTAAAGGTCTGGTCGCTCTGATTGAAGCGTGTGACGCGATGTCGAAAGCCGCGAATGTCGATATTCTGAAAAAAGTGAACATTGGTGGCGCGTACGTGACCGCTATCGTTCGCGGAGACGTTGGAAGTGTCCGTGCCGCAATTGAAGCGGGTGCCGCAGCAGCATCTCAGACGGGTGAATTGGTTTCTAGCCACATCATCCCCCGTCCCGCTGCCGGTCTGCTGGACGCGTTCATCAACTGAGCGTAAAAAACGTAAAAAACGTAGAAAGTCCGTGATTTTTCACAAATTGGGAGACGATGTGTTTCGCGTCGTTATCGTGTGCCTTAAAATACTAATTTTAGGCTTAAATCTGTGATTTTTAGATACTTTTTAGGTTAAAATTTATATTTTCACCATTTCAGCGACGCAAGACGCGCCGTCTCCCAGTTTGAAAGGTAACCCATGAAAGTTTTAGTGGCAAATATCGGCTCGACCAGTTTTAAATACCGTCTTTATGACATGACGGACGAGTCGCAACTTGCGAAAGGGCGAATCGAGAGAATCGGCGAGGCGGAAAGTCCTGTAGAAGTCGAGGTAAATGGACGGAAAATCGTTGAAACGCTTCCTGTTCCGGACCATGCAGAGGCGGTACGTCAGTGTCTGAAACAGCTCACGGCTCCTGAAACTGGTTGTCTGGCGGACTCGTCGGAAGTCTCCGCGATTGGCTTCAAGGCAGTTCACGGTGGGCGCGTGACGGGCGTGCAGATTGTGACGGATGAAGTTCTGGAAGCGATGGAGGAAATGGTTGACATTGCGCCAGCTCATAATCCGCCGTACATCGCTGCTATGCGTCAACTCCGTGCGCAACTTCCAGAAGTCCCGCTTGTCGCGGCGTTCGAGACTGGTTTTCACGCAACTATTCCCGTGGCGAATCGGACTTATGCCGTCCCGGATGAGTGGATTGAAGAGTACCAGATTCGTCGTTTCGGCTTTCACGGCGCAAGTCACCGTTTCATCTCCGTCCGTGGTGCGGAACTATTCGGCGGGAAAAATCCTCGGATCATTTCCTGTCACTTGGGCGGTTCCAGCTCGCTGTGTGCGATTGCCGATGGAAAAAGTCGTGCGACGAGCATGGGAGGAAGTCCGCAGGGTGGATTGCCACAGAATAACCGCGTCGGGGATTTCGACCCGTATCTGTTGCCACACTTGATGAAACGGACCGGAAAAAGCTGTGAGGAAATCCTCGCGATTCTCGGAAAACAGGGCGGTCTACTCGGTCTGGGAGGCGCAGGGACGGATATTCGTGACATTATGGCGGCTCTCGATAATGGCGACGAGAAGGCGAAACGCGCGATTGACGTGTACGTTTTCGACATTCGGCGTTATCTCGGCGCGTATCTGGTGGAACTCGGTGGTGCGGATATGCTCGTTTTCACGGGCGGAATTGGCGAGAACCAGTGGCGGATACGTGAAATGGTCTGTCGGAATTTAGAATCGTTCGGAATCATTCTGGACCCCGAAAAGAACCAGTCCTGTCGCGCGGTAGAAGGGTGTATCAGTACGGATGACAGTCCAGTAAAGATTTACGTCATTCCCGCGAATGAAGAGATTATCGTTGCCCGACAGACGGCGGAAGCGGTAAGTGAAAAGAAAAATTAAACGCCTGCGACGTAGTTGCGATCAAAAGTTTTTTTGAAGGGGGAGTCTGAGGGGGGAACAATTTTTCAAAAATGTTCCCCCACTCACAGGCGTAATTTCTTTACAGGTAGCAAGTTTCTCCCGAAGGGTGAAATCTTGCGTTGGTGTTTAGCCTATTTCCCAATATTTACGGATTAAAATCATGTTTATAGGAAAAATCGTTGGTTCGACAGTTGCGACGCAGAAGCTCGACACGCTCCGGGGGTGGAAACTTCTAGTGGTGGAAGCATATCGAATCGATCCGGCTGAGCAGAATTCGCTGATTCCGACGGGGCGCACGCTCATTACGCTCGACACGCTCGGTGCGGGCGAGGGAGATTTCGTGCTGGTTTGTCAGGGGTCCAGTGCGCGTATGACACCAGAAACGAAACCGATTCCGACCGACGCAGTGACAATTGGAATCGTGGATACTGTGAATTTGGGAAGTCGTGTAGTGTTTCAGCGGTGAAAAGACCGAAAAAGACTGAAAAAAACCGAAAACCGAAGTAAAATAAAGTAAAAGATAGCGAAGATGAAGATTAGCGAAAATACGATTAACAAGATTGTTGCGGAAGTCATTCAGCAGATGGGTGGGACCGCGAATCCGCCGGCTCCGACGCGCTCTTATGTCGGACATTTCGGGCAGTTTACCGACTTGGACGATGCGGTTCAGGCGGCGCGTTACGCTTTTGAACAGCTGGAAAAAAAGTCGATTGCGGAACGGAGAATGGCGATTGACGCGATTCGGAACGTGTCGAACTCGAATGCTGTGGAACTCGGCACGATGGAAATGCACGAAACGAAAATCGGTCGGTTGGACCACAAAATCGAGAAACAGCAGGGCGTCGGACGCGTCACGCCAGGTATTGAGTTTCTACGGAGTGAATGTTTCAGTGGTGATTGCGGGCTGACGGTTATTGAACACGCGCCGTACGGGGTGATTGCGGCTGTTTCACCGGTTACGCACTCCTTGCCGACGGTGACTTGTAACGCGATTAATATGATTTCTGCGGGGAACACGATCGTTTTCAGTCCCCATCCGGGCGGGAAAAAAATTGCGTCTCTCGGCGTGAAAATGTACAATCAGGCGATTTACGACGCTATCGGAATCGACAATTTAATGACTATTTTAACGGAACCGACCGTGGAAAACGTGGAGAAACTCTTCGCGCACGAGTTGGTCTCGCTGATTAACGTGACTGGCGGTCCTGCGGTGGGGCGTGTGGCGCTCCGTCAGCAGAAACGCGCGATCGTCTCCGGTCCGGGAAATCCTCCGGTGGTCGTGGACGAGACGGCAGATCTGGACCGTGCGGCTCGCGGAATCATTTACGGCGCGTCATACGATAATAACCTGCTCTGCCTTGCGGAAAAAGAGGTTTTCGCGGTGGAGAGCATTTTCGATGAACTCATGGACGCCATGAATCGAGCAGGCGCGTATCGACTCTCTCCCAGCCAGGTCGAAGCGTTTACGGAAAGAGCGATTACGTGGGTCGGTGAAGGTGCTGATCGCCATCCGGTTCCCTCGCGTGACTTCCTCGGTCAGTCTCCGCACGACATGGGACAGCTCATGGGGTGGAATATTCCGGAAAATGTCGAATTGCTTTACGGTGAAACGGATGAATTTAACCCGTTCGTCACGTGTGAGCAGATGTTGCCATTCCTGCCGTTCGTGCGTGCGAAAGATGTCGACGATGCGATTCGGCTGGCGGTCAAGTATGAGCACGGTTTCCATCACACAGGAATCATGCACTCGCGGAACGTTGAAAACCTGACGCGGATGGGGAAGGCTCTCGACACGACGATTTTCGTCAAGAATGGCGCGAGCGTCGCGGGTCTCGGAAATGGCGGAGAAGGTTACGCCTCCTACTCCATCGCCGGTTGCACAGGGGAAGGCATCACCAATCCGCTCGTGTATACCCGTTCGCGACGGTGTACGCTGGTCGATTCGTTACACATTCTGGGAAAATAGAGGGTTCTAATTCATGTTTCCGGCGAAAGTTATCGGTAAAGCGGTTTCGACTGTTCGGCATCCGTCCCTCGCGGGGCAACGACTGTTGATTGTTCAGCCGCTGATGTTGGATGGCGTTTCGCCGGAGGGGTTTCCGCAACTGTGTCTCGATTCGGAAATTGGTGCGCGCGTCGGCGACCGAGTCATCATCACGAGTGACGGAAGTCTGATTGCAGATCAGGTAAAGAGTAAAAATTGTCCCGCACGGTGGTCGGTTTTAGGGATTATTGACGAGTAAAAAAATCAAAAGAAAAACGTTTCAGGAAATACGGTAATGCAGAATTTAGAGGTTCAGGCAGTCGAAAAACTCGTTCGCGCAGTGGTGAGCGAGGTTTATCGCACGCAGAACTCGTCCGTTCCCCGATTTAGTAAAGGGAAAACGTATGAGAAACGTGTTTCTGTGCCGATTTTTGCCTCAACTCCAGTTTCCGCCTCAGCTCCGGTTCCAGTTCAGATTCCCACGCCAATTCCCACGCCGATTCCTGAAAAGAAGGGCGAAAATTCCGTTAAAACGCTGAAATCGGACGAAATTTTACTCGATAAGCAGGTGATTACGCTCCGGGATGTGGAGAATTTACCGCGTTGCGTGCGTCGGGTGATTGTTCCTCAGTCCGCTATTTTAACGCCGTCCGTGCGCGATGAACTTTCGGAACACGAAATCCGTCTTGCACGTTACTCGGCAGAGGCGATTCAGGCGTTTTTGTCCGTAATTTCCGAGGTGACTGGGAACGCGCAGACACAGATTAACCATTCTCGGCTGGGTGCGCTAGAGGTTTACTCGCTGTTTACGCCGTATCATCCGGAAGCGTTATTTCCCCACTGGACGCGGTGTGGGTTACGCCCAAATCTCCGGAGCAGTTTCGTCTGTTTTGACGGAATTCGCACGTCAATGGCGAAAAATGAAACGCTCAACGTCCTCTTCACTTCCCGTGTGGACGAGGCATTATGTCGGCTTCACCGAGATGAAAAAATCTGCGCGATTCACTCCGTTCACCCTGAAAAACTGTCGGTACAGTGGAAAGATTTTCCGTCGGCGAATACGCTGGTCGTGAATCCGTCCGAAATCGGAATTTACCTTGCTGGTCAGGTCGTCATGCGTGGCGCGGAGCTGTTTTATCACGGTTAAAAACGGACGAAACGGACGAAACGGGAGAAAACATCATGAAACTCGTGAAAATTGTCGGGCATGTGACGCTGGCGAAAGCGCATCCGGCGGTGGAAGGCGCGTCGTGGAAAATTGCAGTTCCTCTGCGTGAGGAGGACTTGGCAGAGTTGGATGGGGTTTCGTTAAGTGAACAGGTGGAAAATGCCGACATAACGAGTGAGGAATTCGTGATTTACGACTCGATGGGCGCGGCGGAAGGACAATTCGCGGGCGTCGGCGAAGGGCGTGAAGCGGTGAATCCGTTTTATCCAGAATATAAGCCGGTCGATGCGTATTGTGTGCTGTTTTTGGACCGAGTGCATTTAAAATAAAAAAGAAAACAAGAAAAGCAAGCGTTCGCAGAACGCGATTAAAAAGTTTTTGAAAGAGGGGTCTGGGGAGAAAACAATTTTCAAAATGTTTTCTTCCCACGGGCGTGGAAGCGAGACGGGTAGTCGATTCCTCCCGCAGGGTGGAATTCGGCGTAATGAGTTTATCTTTACTCCTAAATCGAGTTTTACTAAAACTCACACGCCATTTCCAAAAGACAAAACACAGATTTTTATTCAATACAGATTTAATTATAAAAGGAAAGTAACATGCCGAGCATTTATCAGGTGAAGCAGGAAATCTGCGCGATTGGCGACCGACTTTATAAACGCGGGTACGCGGCTGGGAATGATGGAAACATCAGTTTTCGGATTAGCGAAAATGAAGTGGTCTGCACGCCGACGATGATTTCTAAGGGGTTCATGACGCCGGATGACCTGTGTATTGTGGACATGAACGGGAAACAGTTGTCCGGGAAACGGAAGGCGACGAGTGAAATCCGTCTTCATCTGACGATTATGAAAGAGCGTCCGGAAGTGAAGTCGGTCGTTCACTGTCACCCGCCATTTGCGACGGCTTTCGGGATGGCGCGTGAGCCGATTCCGCCGTGTGCGTTGCCGGAAATTGAGATTCATCTGGGCGAGGTTCCGATTGCGAAATACGCGATTCCGGGCGGTCAGGAATTTGCGGATACGGTGTTACAGTTCGTGCACAAAACGAAAGTCGTCGTGCTCGCGAATCACGGAACGGTCAGCTGGGGTGAGAATCCTGAACAGGCTTACTGGTACACGGAAATGCTGGATGCGTATTGCCACATGTTGATTCTGGCGAAATCGATTGGCAACGTCGGTTACTTCACGAAAGCGGAAGAGGAAGAGCTTCTTGCACTGAAAAAGAAGTGGGGAATCGACGACCCGCGTTTCGAGATGAAGGACTGCGACATCTGCTCGAACGACGTTTTCCGCGACAGCTGGAAGGAAGCGGGACTTGCGCACCGTGGTTTCAATCCACCGTCTTTCCGTGATGAAAAACCGGAAGAAGATGATCAGGAAGCTCTCATCGCCGAAATTACGAAACGTGTGGTGGATGCGCTGAAAAAATAAATGTGGTAAATTTTAATGAAACGAAAGGAAGAGGCGGTGATGTTTCTTCCTTTTTTGTTTTGGGATTTTAGAAGTGCGGAAAAATACGTAAATTGGTTAAAATCCCTCCTGTTTTCCTTTCCTTTTTTATCCAAGAATTTCCCATAAGTCACGTTTTTTCTCGTGTTTCTGCTTAAAAATTGCGCCCCTACCGCTTTACAGAAATTTTTGAAGTGGTATAATAAGTTTAATATGGAGTAACTATATTTCACATGTCTTGAGAAAAGGAGCCGATTCATGGCAGACGTTAGCAAACTGGACTCGCTGTTTTATCCGAAATCCATCGCGGTTATTGGAGCTTCGACGAAGCCGAAAACCTGTGGAAACGACATTCTGAAGAACCTGTTGGACACCTTCAAAGGCGGTCCGGTTTATCCGATTAACCCGAAAGCTCCCGAAGTCTTGGGCGTCACGGCATATCCGTCCATTAAGGACGTTCCGGGTGATGTCGATTTGGCGGTCATCGTCGTTCCGAGCAAATTCGTTCTCCAGACCACGGAAGAATGCGCGGAAAAAGGCGTGAAAGCTCTCGTCTGCATTTCTGCTGGTTTCAAAGAAGTCGACCACGCTGGTGCGGAACTCGAAGAAAAATTCGCGAATCTCGTCCGTGAAAAAGGTATGATTCTCGTCGGTCCGAACTGCCTTGGCGTTTTGAATGCAGAAGACAATGCGTGCATGAATGCGACGTTTGCCGCGAAAACTCCGAAAGCCGGTACGTTGGCGTTCATCAGTCAGTCTGGCGCTCTGTGCACGTCCGTTTTGGACTTCGCCGAAGAACGCGACATGGGCTTCAGTAAATTCGTTTCGTTCGGTAATAAAGCTGACGTGAACGAAATCGACCTTCTCAACTATCTTGCCGATGACCCGAACACGAACGTGATTGCGATGTATCTTGAATCGATCACGAACGGTCCGGAATTCCAAGCGATTGCGTCGAAAATCTTCTATGAGAAGAAAAAGCCGATTCTGGTGCTCAAGAGTGGTCGTTCCGCCGCAGGCGCAAAAGCTGTCTCCAGCCATACGGGTTCTCTCGCTGGTAACGACGCGGTTTATGAAGCGCTTCTTTCCCAGTCTGGCATCCAGCGTGTTGACACGATTGCTGAACTATTCGACTATGCGGCACTGTACTGCAACCAGCCGTTGCCACGTGGTAACCGTCTGGCGATCATCACCAACGCCGGTGGTCCTGGTATCATGGCGACCGACGCTGCTGAACGTTATGGTCTGACGCTTGCGACGATTTCTGACGTAACGAAAGACGCTCTGCGCGACCAGCTTCCGGCTGCCGCTTCTCTGCGTAACCCGATCGACGTAATTGGCGACGCGAAACATGACCGTTACGAAGCCGCTTGCAAAGAAGTCTTCAAAGACGCAGGCGTTGACATGGGTCTCGTGATTCTGACCCCGCAGTCGATGACCGACATTGACGAAATCGGCGAAATCGTTCCGCAGGTCGTGAAAGACCTCAATATTCCGGTCGTCGCGAGTTTCATGGGTGCGGAAATGGTTACGAAAGGCGTGAAGAGCCTGCGTGACGGTGGTGTTCCGAACTACAGTTTCCCGGAAGATGCCGTCCGTGCGTTGGGTGCCGCGTATAAACTTTCCGAACAGGCGAAACTTACCGACCGTGAACCGGTCACGATTGAGGGAACGGATAAAGAGAAGTGCGCGAAAATCATCGCTGAAAAACTCGGCGACGCGGACAGCAAATATCTGGCTCAGGCAGAATGCCGTGAAATCTTCGCGTGCTACGGAATGCCGTTACTCCAGAGTGCGGTGGTTACCTCGGCTGACGACGCGGCGAAAGTCGTCGGTGAATGGGGTTCGACCGTCGTGATGAAGGTCATGTCTGCTGACGTGAAACATAAGTTCGACGCGGGTGGAGTTCTCCTGAACATTAAAGGTGCTGACGGTGCAAAAGCTGGTTTCGAGCAGATTTACGCGAACATTGCGAAGAACGTACCGGGCGCGAAAATCGACAGCATCCTGATCGAAGAAATGGCGCCGAAGGGCACGGAAGTGATTCTCGGTTGTAACCGCGACCCGAAATTCGGTCCGTTGGTCATGTTTGGTATGGGTGGAACGACTGCTGAGCTGATGAAAGACGTTCAGTTCCGTCTTGCACCGACGAGCAAGTACTTCCTGCACTCGATGCTGGAAAACACGAAAGTTTACAAGCTGATGAATAACTACCGTGGTCTGGGTCAGCACGACTTGGCGGCGCTGGAAGATGCGGTTCTGCGTCTCTCCGCGTTGGTTGCTAATCACCCGGAAATCGCCGAACTGGACATCAACCCGTTGATCGTCCACGCGGAAGGTCTCGGCTGCTCCGTCGCCGACAGCCGTATCGTGCTGAAAAAAGCGTAATCATTATATTAGATAGAACATAGAGCCCTAGAAATAGGTTCCAAAAACCGATGTCAACCTCGACAACCGTTTTTGGAACCTTCTTTTTTTGTAACTTTCTTTAATATTGTATCCTCTTATCCGAATATATATGACAAGAGGATGGTATTTTATACTGCCCCCGTGTTAAATTTCAGGACGGTGGTCCGCCGTTGGAGCTACGCACCACAGCTTCCGTTCCGGTCAAGAAACTGAATTTTCAAGTGGAAACGGTATATTTAATGTTTTCGACAACGTCTCATACTCAATATGCCGAACGCTCCAACGAGGAGGATTACCCACGTGGAAGGTTCCGGAAGAGTGGAAGCAATTGTACTAGCGGAACCGATGAATAACTGATTACCAATAAGTCCCCCGGATAAAGCAATATCGGAGTTGTTCAGTATGACCGTGAAATCCGAAAGATTAAATGTCTTTGAATCCGCAACGGTAATGACATTATAAATTTCGTCCTCATCAAATTCGAATCCGGTTTCCAAATCCAATACCAGATTGGAAATTTGCGTATCCCCTGTGATTTCCAACGGATGCGCTCCTAAAGTCATCTGTAACGTACCAGCAGTCTGATTGAAATCACCATAGAAAACGAATTCATCATTAGCTAACGCCAACTTTCCGCCTGTCTGATTGAGCGTAATCGGAAGAGTCTCACTTCCCCAAGTCCCCACCTTCAAATTTCCACTTGTTAAGTTGATAACAGATCCATTTTCTTCAGACGTGAGATTGTTGACATTTAACGTCCAGTTTCCATTAATCGTTAAATCTTTGTTAACAATAATTTCCTCCAACGACTGAGTACCATCATAGGTAAGCGTATTATTACCCAAAAATCGGACTGTTCCTTTTCCGAGTGCAAATTGAGTAGTCGCTTTTACATTCGTATACTGCGCAACTTCCATTCTGCCAGTATATTCTTCATTATTACTGGCAAGTTCAATATGTACCTGATTCACCGGGTTTAAGGAGTTTCCACCTGTCAGATTCAACTGAGCGGAACCACTAATATCAGATTTTACGCATAATGTACTGTTATTTGTTCTACTACTGAGTTCTGACTCTTCCAGAACCGTAATATGTCCATCCAACGTCATCGTCGTTTTCTCAATATAATTCCTAATGGATCCACCGTTCAGTACCAAATCGGGAATAATGATTTGGGACGATTTATTTTTTAATGCCAATATTCCCCCCGAATTGAGTTTCGTTTTCGCCAAAAAATACTGGTTTGTAGTAATATTGTCTACTGTACGGAGAATCTTTTCAATATTCACAGTATCGCCGACCGTAGGAATATAGGAACTAGCATTACCATCCTTATCTATCCAAATTCCGGCGGTATCCCAACCTTTATCCGAGCTTTGAGTTTCTCTGTTTAATGTATATTCCTTCGCCTCACGAGCGGAAGTTGTCGATACAATGGTCGCCCCAATCGGCGCATCAATTCCCGCGGTAGCGAGTGCTTCCTGCATATATTTATTACTTACGGTAATTTTATTGGGCATCAGAATTGTTTGTTTACTGGCTGCGCTATAATAATTCGCGTTCCAATTCCCGATAGTAAATTTACCATCCGTAAGGTTACTGTTATCAATAGATAATTTTGCCTTTTCCCCTGTCACAAGTTTGACCGAATCGGAACCAAGCGTTCCACCATTCGGAAGAAGTAACGTCGAGGTATTGGTAAGATTTACCGTACCCGAAAAGGTATTATTCTTGTTTGTAAAACTAATTTTAGCTGATATACTTTTGTCTGTTTGCGCATCTAATGTCAATACCGCATTCTCGTCGCCAAGAATTTGGGATGAAACCTTCAATGTACGTGTCGCACCTGTTGATTTAATTTTCCCACTTCCGTCAATGGTAAGCGTAGTTCCAGCAAATTCAAATTCCGTTCCAGGCTGTGAAAGATTTAGGGAACCGCCATTCTTAAGAATGAAGTTATTTACTGTACAATGCGACTTCATGATAAGAGTGCCGTTTCCTTCTATATATAAAGCACCTCCGCCAAATACGGCTTCACTCACACTGGTATTGGTAGGCGAGCGTAAGTCCCCACTTGTAACATAATAATTATGTTCAGCAGTAGGTACAGCTTCACTGGTCCATGTAAAGACATTAGACGTTTTAAGATCATCCCAATCTGTACCAGCCGGTTGGGATACATTTAGATAATAATCCTCGGCTACAACCGTATTCGTTCTCATTGGAGCCACAGTCAAAGATGCTAAACATACCCATGGCATCATGCATTTTAAGGAAACTCTCATCATTTTGCCTTTCACAAATTTATTGTATACTATTTTGAACAACTACCTTTATTATTATAGATTACACCAGATTTTAAAAAAGTCAACCTAAAAATGGAATATTTTTCCTAAAAATTAAAATTTCTTATCTATTCTTTAATGTGTATATATCACTCTTTATTATTGATTCTCTAAACACCGAATCCTCACGTCCGCTGCGAGTAATTTCGGATCGGACTTGCGGTAATTACGGATTTCTTCGACCAACGCTTTCGCCTCGGTCAGTTTTCGACGCTCGATTAACTCGAAAAGATAAAGCAGTTTCTGTTCTTCGTCCGGATCGCGTGAGGGAACGTTCATGATGTCTTCTAGAATTTCGTTGGAAGTCATGCCGAAAGATTCTTCAGGACGGCGAAGTTCGATGATTCCTTCCTCATTTTCGACGAGCATAAAGACACATTCCGCATGAACATGCCCCAAAATCTGTGGTGAGTGCGTCGCAACGATAAATTGACAATTCGGAAACACTTCCAGAAGTTTCGGAACGAGCATTCTCTGCCGTTTCGGATGGAAATGAAGGTCAATTTCGTCGATTAAAATAATACCATTCCCCTCCAGCGGATTTTCCATCGTCGGATTCGCAATCGCCAACCGCCGTGCGATGTCGCCGACGAGCGCGAGAAGACTTTTTTCACCATCTGAAAGCTGATCGATTCGGAACGGAATTCCATTCTTTTTCGCCTCAAGACGTAGCGGATTCGGCTGAATCGTAAACTGAGAAAGTTCCGGCATGAACGCATGCCACGCATTTCGGAGCGTCTGTAACGCGCGGTCACGGTATTCCGCCACGATTTTTTGCGTTTCGATTTCTCCATCCGCCTGCGTATTTTGTGCTTCTAAAATGAGACGACGAAATTCCCGGTCTTCCAGATTTTCCCGTTCGCGAAACCATTCCAGAAGGACACGGTAATCCGCTTTACAGGAAAGCGCGTCGCGGTAGACGCTCATAAGGGAAAAGTCGCGGTCCGTATGCACAAAACGTGGGAAATTTAGCGCGATTCGATTCGTCTGGTAATAAATAATGACTGGCACAGAACAGTTTTCCTGTGTTTCCTCAACGGTTGCTCGGAAACTTTCTGTCAGATCGCGGATGTTTTTCTGAACCGTATCTGGTATTATTTTTTTCGTAGATTTCGACTTTTTCGTAAGCGACTTCTCAACATACCAAGAATAAAGCTGATTTTCATGTTTCAGCTCAATTTGGAGGCTGGAATCCTTAAAACCCGCGGAAATGTCGTAAGGAGCGATATCCTTTCCAGAGTTTTTTCCACTACGCAGAAGGGAGACGAAACGGGAAAGAGGAACACTCAGTGCGTCAAGAACCGTGGATTTTCCGGCTCCGTTGACACCGACCAGAACATTCATTCGGGGATGGAATTCGATATTCATGGAATGAATTCCACGAAAGTTGACGATTTTTAGCGAGTTGAGTTTCATAAAAAGTTTCCTTTAAGGCTCTATCATAAATTCGGTGTGTTTCTCTTTTTTCTTAATATTTTACTGGAGAATCGAATATTTTCAAGAGGGATACCGTAAAGAATAAAAATTTTTGAGAAAGAAAGTTTAATTATATCGAATTTTCCAAAAATATCGCAAAATTTTCTAAAGTTTTTTTGACAAAGTATGTTTCGTATGGTATAATACATAATGAAGGTGTAGATTTTGTGGATTATTCCAGTTGTACGTATGTTAAATGTAAAATGAAACCAGTTCAGAAGGTGGTGTTATGAAGAAATTCGGAGAAATCAGAAGATGGAACCCGACGATGGTTGGGAAACTCACTACCGGAGCTGTTTTGGGCTTTTCGCTGCTTGGAAATACTCTGGTAGAAAATGTGAATGCAGAGTGTGCGACGTGTAATGTCGGGACGACGTATTCTGTTCCGGCTCCGGTCGTTGCGCCGGTTGGGGTCTCTACGCCAGTGGTGGCGAGTTGCATGACCTGTGGTCCATTATGTACCAGCACGCCTCCGACATATAAACTGGTCTGTGAGACGGTTTATGAAGAGAAAAAAATTGTGACTTATAAGCCGGTCTGGGAAACCGAGTTACGTACACGTCCCGTGACGGTCCAGAAGAAGGTCGTCGAAACGGAAATGCGCGAGGAACGTTATACCGTACGTATTCCGGTAAAAGAAATCCAGATGAAAGAGCAGAGTGAAGAGCGTGTACGTTATGTTGAGGAAACGTGCGAGCGAGAAGAAATTTCATACTGCCTGAAGCCGGTTCAGAAAATTATTGAGCAGGAAAAAGTCTGTGTGGTTCAGAAGCCGGTGTGCGAGACGAAAATGGAAACGCGCGTGAAAACGGTGAATGAACAAGTGACATCTTACGAAACGAAATATGTTGATCAGGGCGCGTTCACTGATCAGCTGGTTCTGAAACCGAATAATGGATTTTTCGGGAAAAAGTTAGCTTTTCAGGAAGCGAAAGCGGTAACGGATGAATGTACGGGAGAAGTCACGAAACAGCGTGCTGGTCTGTACTGGACGCCGTCGAATAAGGGAAAATATGAGGTTCAGAAAATCTGGGTTCCGAATCCTCAGCCAGTACAGGTTCCGCGGACCTATACGGTTCCTCGTCAGGTCTGTGAGCAGGTTCCGGTTACGACAACGCGCATGGTAGAAGAACGTGTCGTCCAGAAAGTACCGGTCACCGTCACGGAAATGGTGAAGGAACAGATCGTCAAAAAAGTTCCGGTCACAACGATGAAACCAGTAAAGGAAGTGGTCGTGAATAAGGTTCCAGTGGAAATCTGCACGTGGAAGGAAGAAGAACGGGTGCGTCAGGTTCCGTACACCACATGGAAAATGGTAGATGAGTGCCAGCAACAGCAGTATGAAGTGAAAGTGTGTAAGATGGTTGCCGAGGAGAAAATCGTTCGGGTTCCACGCACGATTCAGCGTTATGTGCCGATTGATGCCTGCGGAAATGAAATTGTGGCGCGGAGTCCGTTAACGACAAGTACAGTCGTGACACCATCCGTGGTAACCCCTTCCGCGACTACTCCAACCGTCGCGACACCGAGTACGTCAGGGACGCCAAGTGTCTCGGGTACACCAAGCACAACAGAAGCACTTCCCGCACCGAAAGTGGACGCTACACCGACGGTAAATTCTCCAACCACTCCGGCAACGGTACCGATGGTAGAAACGCCGAACACTACATCGAGTAGTGCACCGAACATGGTACCGAGCACGGCACCGAGTACCACTCCGGCGGCTACTCCGACAGTAGAAAATCCTGCGACAAGCCAGAATACTGGTGAACAGCGGACATACGCGGAAAAACGCTCCATTATTCAGGAAGGTGCGGAAACACCGAGTAATTCAGGAAGCGCTCAGGTTCAGAATTCAGCGACGACTCCTGTTCCCGCTGAAAATTCTGTACCGGTGAATCAGACTCCGGCAGTGAATCCAGTACCAACAACGCAGAGGCCGGCAACCAACTCAGAACCGGCTCAGATGCCAACACAGTTACCTGAAGCTGCTGCCAGCACGACTGTTTCTTCTCCATCTACGCCAACGGTAACGACGCCGACCGCAGAATTACCTTCCGGAACCTCCACACAGGTTCTTCCGCCAGTAACACCGACGGAAAATAATGTGGAAACACCGGCAGAAACACCGGGAACTTCAACTGAAATGACGAAATAATCTTTATTTTTAGGGAGATGCACAGAATGTATCTCCCTTTATTTATATTTATCTATTTTTTATTTATTTATGTAGTTTCCTATTTGTCCAGCAAAATGGGGTGAAAGATGGCCGACCTGGAATCATCAGGGCCTTTACAGCCAAGATCCAGTCAATTTCTCCGTGGAAAGACTGTCCGAATCTACGGCCCACTCCAGAGTATGTCGACACGGGAAGCGACAAAACTCATTCGAGAACATGGTGGACAGGTTCTTCCGTCTGTGGCGCATGAGGAATTGGAAACGGAAAATATACCGGCCGACTGGATTATTATCGGGGAGCGCTCACAGGTTTTCACAGATACCAGTGCGAAAGAGGTACCAGAATGGCTGTCAGACCAGCTCCGGGAGGATATCGAGTGTGGCCTGACGCATATCGCTACGGAAACACAGCTTTTACAGCGTCTTTTTCCGGGTGATGACCGTGAGAAAGATCTTACGGCGCTTTATACTCCGGTTATGTTAGCGGAACTGTTACGTGTAACCGTCTCCGACGTACGACGATGGTATCAGCGTGGCTTAATTGCGCCTGTCCGAGTAATTAAACGGTTGCCCTATTTCGATTTAGAAGAGGTTTTCTCTGCACGTCGGCTCTCTCTTCTACTCCAGAACGGAGTAAAAACACCTTCCATCGAGAAAAAATTAAAAGCATTACGCCGTCTAAATCCCGGCATCTTACCACTCTTGGCGAGTAATGATTTAGTAATTCAGGGAAAAAATGTTTTTTTACGCCAGAATGACCAACTTCTGGAATCGTCGGGACAGCTTTTACTCGATTTTGAGACGATTGAAAATGAACATGAAATAGCCGCTCTGACGGTTTCCAGTTCAGAATTACCACAGAATCTGGAACCGTTACCAGGACGAGTAGAAGATTACACACGTCTTGATTCTTCCGCCATGCTTGATACACTGGAAGCGTTATTTCTGGATGGTGCAGAGGCCGACACGAAAGTGGAGGAAAAACGTCCTGAAAATACGGAAACATCTGACACGGGGAATGTAGAAAATGCGAAAAATACGGAAAATACGGAAAATGTCGAGAATTCTTCAGAAACCATGTGGCAGAACGTTTCACGGCATTTCGAGACGCTTTTTGATTCAGAAATGTCGGAAAATAGTGAGGCCGCGAATCGGATTTCCATTTCGCAGATTCGTGCGTCAGCATTAGCGCTCGATGAAGCATATCGGCTGGAAGAAGCGGCGGAAATGTGGCGGAATGCGCTTTTTGCGGCAGGCGCGAACGCAGAAGACGCTTTTCAATTAGGTGACGTACTGTATCGGATGGGAAATTTACACGGTGCACGAGAACGGTTTTCGATGGCGATTGAGCTAGATGAGGATTTTGTTGAAGCACGGGCGAGTCTCGGATGCGTACTCGGTGAGTTGGGGGAAACTCAGTTGGCGATTCATGCACTTGAGGGCGCAATTGCGTACCATAGTGATTATGCGGAAGCGTATTACCATCTCGCTCGATTTTTGGAGCTGGACGGTCAAAACACTGCGGCACGACACTGTTATCAGAAGTTTCTCGCACTTACGGAAGCGTGCGACTCATTCTGGCGTCGGGAAGCGGCCGCTAAAATTGAAGAATTAACGGCCACTTCAGCGACGGATAAAAATTTATCCCAAGAGATGGATTAAATTTTATTCTTCTCCATGTTATTCACGGAAAAGTCCCACTCATATTCAGAATCCGCATCTGTAGTGGAATCCTTTTCCAAGAGAAATTCCCACATGGCAGTCTCCTGACTCGTTTCAGCTTTTATTTGGGAGACCGTTTCTGATGTGGTTCCTGGGATATTCTCCATATTCATAGAAGAAACTGGCATGTCCGCGTTGTCGAGCGTTTCTTCCAGTAGTCGCGCACGGAGTTCTATTTCCTGACGTTCACGATTCTGCGCTTCCTGCATCGCATACGGCATTAATACAGTCCAGTCGGTGACCGTTACGTTTCCGACATTCTGGAATAACAGCGTTTCGACTGTTTCTCCCTGAATATTTTCCGTTACCTCATTCTCTGATTCATTATTTTCCGTATTAACAGTCTCTGTATTATCACTTTTTGTGTTATTACTTTCCATCTCGTGTACATCAGTCGTCGCGGAGAGTGGCGCAAGCGAGATCGTGTCGAGTGTGGTAACGGAGTTTACCGGAACAGGTTCCATAATTTCTACGACACCCCAATGCTGAGTCAGAGAGGTGCTAAACGTAATTTTATCACCCGTCTGCTGGTAATTCTGTGCGAAGAAAACCAAGTCGTGAATGTCGACGGACCTATTAGCGTTATAATCACACGCCGCAGCATCTGTGGAAATCGTAGAAACTTTTCCATATTCCTGCGCGAATCGGACTAAATCGTTAATATTCACGACTCCATCATCATTTAGGTCGTAGACTACAGCGTAAACACCTGGAAGTGTACCGGTCAGATCTTCCGTGTTACCATCAAGTGATTGACCATTCGTGTCCTGAATAGAAATAGAATTTTCCACGAAACATATTCCAGATTCCGTCGGCTTATGCGTGACTCCATCTTCCGCGAATTGAATGGGAGTGCCGTTACCTCTTCCGTATTTCGGGAGGAACTGAATACTGGTAATGAGCGCGTAACCAGCGTCGGTTTCACCGGTGCTTACGCCGACATTTTCTTTCCCTTCTTTCACAGTTGCGGTAATCGTTATCGTATTATTTCCCGCGTCCGTGATGGCTACATTTTGGAAAACTTCACGGTTCCACTCATAAGTCACATTTCCCTGCGTGTCGAACGGTGTAAACAGGGTCGGATTATAGGAAATCTGAGCAGTATACGTCGTAAGTCCATTTTCCGTCGTGGAGACGACACGGCCCCAGACTTCTACCCAGATGGTGTTCCACTCATGTACCCAGTCCGCATTTTCAGGAAGCGTTTCCACCGTCGCCGTCGTGGAGTCGACGAGTGAAAGGGAAGATTCCGTACGTACTCCAAGTCGCGTTTCCGTGGCACCGTTCAGGTTCACAGTAAATGTTTTCACATAAAGGAATGCGGAATCACCAGACTGCGTGAGGCCGAGAAGCGGGATTCCGGATTCCGGCACCACTTTTTCGGCATTCAGCGTAGTACGGAGTACGTCATCCGTCAGGATTTCACTTACATTATTCGCTGTCCAAGTAAGAACCCCGTCCACATAGGAAAAGGTTCCATGCGCTGTAATATTTTCTGCATTTCCGCCACGTGTCCGAGTTACAGAAACTGCATTTTCCCAGCCGCCGACAGGTGCAAGAACGTTTTCCGAAAATTTCCACGTAAGTGATACGGATTCTTCCGACGCACGTAGCCGATTTGTCACCGTTACGCCGTTCATCGAGAGTGCGATCGGCGCGATTCCATCTTCTGCCTGACCATCCAACGTGAGTACGCCACCTGCCAGCGTGCAGAAATCGTTCGTGTTTATCATCAGCTGAGAAGCTGTTGTGAAGTAAATCGTTGTCGGAGAGAAATGGAATGTCACGCTTTTCCCATCATTGGAAAGTGTGAAATGGGTCGCGGAGACATTTTCTTTTCCGTTAAAAATCTGGACACTTTCCACAGAAAGTCGGTCCGCGCGGATTTTATCTGAGAAGTTGAACGTCAGGGACGTGGGACGTTCCGTAAGTTTTTCGGTTACGGAAAGTTCATTTCCGTTTTCACCACGTAAAATAAGACTTTCCATCTCCAGCGTCGGCAGGTTCTGCACAATTCCGTCTACCGTTAAAACATAATCCAGCGCTGTTCCATCCGCAGTAGCCAGACTGAGGTAATATTCTGTGCCCGCTGTGACCTGGAAAGTATACTGGTTATTCGTTGCAGTGCCAGTAATATGGTTCCCGTTCACGTCTGTCAGTTCCACGAGAAGGGTTATATTTTCCGTTCCCGTTACATTTAGACCGGTATACATCGCAGCAGTCTGGAGTGTGACTGTGATCGTATCTGAGTCCGCAGTAAAACGGTAATAGTCATCCTGATAGTCGAAAGTATAGACCTTTCCCAGTGGTAAACCGTTCGTGAGTGCACTAGGAGCAGTAACGAAATGCATGTGATTTCCTTGCGCAGAGTCGAAACCGTAAAAACCGTTAGCGATTTCCGTCTGTGTTGGGGGAAGTGTGGAAGTCTGGAGGATTTCCCACGTGTTCCCATTCAGTTTCAGGAGTAAGGCGGTATTTTCCTGCGTAAAACCAGCCAGTGAGAGAATTCCATCCTGAAGGCGGACAGTTCGGTCTGCGGTTCCGTTAGACGTAATACCGGTCAGTTCAGTTCTCATGATAGTCGGTGCCGTTCCTGACTGCGGATTAAATTCCGTTAAATCTGCGGTATAAAGAATAACACACTTGGAATTATAGGCCGCGATGACTGCCAGTCCGTTTTCCATGGCGACAGAATAACCGAGCGCAGAGTCACTTTCCGTAGGTATAAATTGCTGAACACTCTCATAACGAGCACCATTCCACTGATAGAGAAGGACGGACCCCTGAACCGTAATTGATCCACCCTCTTGGGTCGTATACGTCTGGGTACCGGGAACTGCTACAAGAATATTTCCGTTATCCACTGCGACAGAGAAACCATAAAAAGCGGTCTGACTCATCGCTGCCTCGGAAAGACGGTAACTCTGGTACTGACCATTTGAGAGATTCAGATGGAAAGCCCACACACTGCCACCATTATCCTGCGTTCCGACCGCGAGAAGTCCGTCGGAATAGTCCATTACGTAGCCGAAATCGGAAAGGGAGGACGTATTCGGATTCGTGATCTGGTGCGTCTGCGTGAATGTACCATCTCCGTTCCATCTGAAAGCATACACTGCACCACTTGATTGGTTTACACCATTCGGACCGACATTAGAGTGATTCGGTGCGGAAACGAGTAATGTCTGACCGTCGAAAACCATTGAGGTTCCGAAAGCATCTCCCGCAACGGTATCTGAAGCGGTCAGGTCTGCGATTTTTCGGTATTTTAAACCGTCGAATTTATAAATCGAGACACTTCCAGCATCTTCACCATTCGTACTGTTTCCTGGAATACCAACGAAAAGGTAATTCTCAGTGGCGACAATCGAGTGTCCGAGAAATTCCTCATAGATGGTTTCCGCCTGAATAACTCCGCTTTCTTGGGAAACATGACCGACTACCGTATTCTGAGTGTCGAGAAGAAGAGCATTATCCCGCGTGCCGTTCGTGATACCGTTAAACAGTGCGTTTTCGGTAATAACAAGATTATACGCTCCCGTGGCGGTTTTAGTACCTACTCCAGTAGCGGAAACCTGAAGAAGATATGTAACGTCAGAAGAATCAGTGTTTTGAATATTCTGGAACCATGCATCGAGCGTATCCATCGCGGAATCGGAAGACGCGAGCCATACCGTGCTACCATCCTCCAAAACTTCATAGAGATTCAGCGTCGCTTGACCGGAAATCTGGCTGGTAAAGGCAGCGGAGAATGAACTTTTTCCGGAAATCGTAAAGCGGTAAGTGTCGGTTTCTCCTGCAGCCATGAGTGTGCCAGAAACACTCCCCTGACGAATCACTGTACTTTCCTGCGTTGCGAGTGTTGCGAGAGAAAGCTCCGTTACTGAACCAGTCACTTTTCCAGCTCCAGTTTCAGTTCCAGCTCCATTCTCAGCATTTCCTGAATTGATTTCGGTTTCCGTTACTGTTCCAGATTCCAATGTTGTGTTACGAAGAAGGGTAATTCTGAAAGTCACACCTTCTTCAGCGGTCAGCGTTGGTGCTGAGACAGTCAGTGTTTCCGTTTCAGCATTCCAGACTGTCTGGATTTTACCAGTATTTTCCACGTTTCCTGAGCTTCCATTCTCCATGACGAAATAGGTGAAAATTTCACCTTTTCCATGTGGAATTTTGAAGCTCATCGGAGCATTCTGAGTTACATATCCCACGACATCGGTACGGTAGGCGAATGCGCCGTCCATTACCGCACGTTCCCATGCACTGTTGGAAACAGTCATGGTCTGATTCGTGGAAGCGGTCACGGAAAAGGTATAAACGGCACTTTCCGAGAGATCTTCTGCGTAAGTATAATTACCAGCCGCGTCCATTAATGCAGTAACACGGAAAGTATACTGGTCCGGTAAAAGAGACATACTGTCAGACATCGGCGCCCATTTAACGGTTAATGTATTCCCATTATTTACCATTTCAGTGAATGAAATATTTCCATATCCCGCTCCGGTCAGCCAGAATTCTGCACCTTCAATCGGTTCTGTGAAAATCATGGTCGCTAAACCATTCTGAGCGTCAACAGAAATGCTCACCACATCTGGCGCCAGAGTGTCAATTCTGATGGAATTCGTGGGATTTTCCGGCGTACCAAAAACGAATTCCTGTCCAGAAACGGTAGAAAGTGCGTTTTCTGCGAGCGTGATCGTCCAGTCGCCGATTCCTAGCGTTTCCGTAAAAATAAACTCCACACGCTGCCCATCATTCTGTATGGTATAACTCTTGGGAGAAAGAATCGCACCTGTGACGTTATTCTTAACCGTAATTGCGGAAATGTTGACGGTAGACGGATTTACTGGTTCACTGAATTCCAGAACTACGTTATTCGTGCCAAGCGTACATTCCACTGTCGGAATCGGATTCACATACTTATACTCCGTAGTCAGCGCGGGGATTTCCATACCGGAAACGGATTCTAGACCAGAAATGGTCAGAGCATAAGTGCCATTCGTGATGTTCTGTGGAATGGTCCAGACGATTTTATTACCGTCCAGAAGTTCCGGATTCTGAAGTGTGACGTTACCCAGCTGTGCCACCATATCTGTAAGGCTCGAAACGAGAATCTGTTGCGCATATTCCACGATAATCTCATTAGATAACGTACCGTCCATATTCAGGGAGATACCCGCATCCTGATATTCGGTAAGGGTACCAGAGGTTACTTCCAGACGGTATTCCGTACCTGATGTATCACCAGAATTATTCGAGTCACCAGATTCTCCCGCGGAAAGAATGAGGGTATAAGTTCCCAACATTTTCGGCGTGAAAGTATAAGTCCGCGTCGTGGAGTCGGTATTCGTTTTCGATGTAAATGTGACCGGAAGGCCGTTCGGGTCCAGAATTTCGACATTCGGTAACGTTTTACCTTCTTTCTGCGCAGAAAGCGTGAACGTTACTGGTTCCATACCGGTTACATTTAACGTCCAGCGGTCGATATTCGAGAAATTCGTGAATGTGTAAATCCGATTCTGAAGGGAATCCCAGACGTCGAGCCGATTCGCGGAGAGTGCGACCGCATTGCCTAACGCACCTTCTTCTGTGTGCTGAATCGTCTGATCCAATTCCCAGACGGCATTCACACCACTGGCACTCGCGTGATAAAGATACACGATTCCTAATGGTGCTAAATTACTGTTTAATGCTCTATTCGAGCCGACAGCTAACTGTGAGCCAGAAAGGGAGATTGAACCGCCGAAATTGGTGACATACTTACTTTCCTCCAGTGCCTGTAGCTCGGTAACAGCCTCCCACGCGTTTCTATCCGTATTCCACGCGTATATCCGAACGACGTTCGTAACGCCGGCACCACATGAAACCGCCAGCGTGTTCCCAGAAAGCGCAACAGCCCGGCCAAAGTGCGTAACACTTTCCTGAGTCTCGAATTTATCTGATGAAATCGCTCCATTCAAAGTAGATTCCAACGTCACTTCACCGGAAGCACTGATGTGGAAAATATAAAGCATATTCGCACTTTCATTCTCACACGCGACACAGAGGCGAGAAGAAATGGAATCCCATGCTAAAACGGAACCGAAACCGAATCCCGTAGTATCAGAAATTGCGAGAGTTCTAACAAAATTCCAGGAAGTTACAGAGCGCTGAAAAACATATACCGCACCGGAATCTGTACCATTTAAGTCACTATTCGGGGCGGAAATGAAAGCGTAATTTCCCTGTAAAAGAACCGTTGCGCCAAATTTATCACCAGTGGCAACTGAGGGAGCGTTGAGTGTGGTTGCGAGCAGTTTATCACCATTTCGCGTGTAAACCTGCGCTAAATTATTCGCTGCGTCGCCGATGAGAATGGAGTTTCCCGAAACAGAGATTTTCTGTCCGAAAGTGGCAAGATCAATTCCAGTTCCTGTCGTATTGGTTGTGTCATAGGTGACAGAAGCCAGTTCACGCCACATGGAAGCGGAATATTCCAGAAGACGGAGTGTAACGGAAGTAAAACCACCCCCCGTCTTCGGAAGGTATGTGACGGTAGCCATACGGGAATCTGAAACGGAGAAAGCACGGATTTTTTCGCCCGTAAATTCACAGATTTTCTCTGTCATGGCACTTTCACTGCCGCTAATCATTCCAAGTCCCACACCAGAGGTATTCAGGTGGTTAACCAGTGCGGATTCTTCACCAGTACTCGTTTCGACGATGCAGTTTTCCGTGACGGTAAGCGCATATTGACTAGCCGCTGTCGTGCTACTACCATTCGTGTTGGAAGTGGTAACACGGAGAAAATAGTTTCCGTTTTTGAGCGCCACAGAGCTGAGAACACTATTCACATCATCAACGGAAGTGGAATATGCTAAAATATTCTGATTTGCGTCATAAAGTTCCAGTGAAAGTTGGGTACCAGAGAGGGAATGAAGCTGGAAATTCGCTGTTCCCCCTTGAGCAGTAATACGGTAACAGTCGGCAGTATCCGCACCGCCAATTTCTCCCATCACAACTACCTGACGCTGGGGTTTCGCGGATTGGTTCCCGGAACTGTCACGGAGCGTTGTAAATGTAAGTGGCTGCACACTTTCTGAGAAGGTATTATTCGTTTTTTCACCGAGTAATTCCGTTTCCAGTGCACTGTTACTGACGGCATACAACGTGTAGGAACCGTCCTTATTACTGGAATTTTCGAGCACGAGCGTAGCCGTTGTGTAATCACTCGTGTTAACCGTAAATTGGCGATTCACATTGAAAGACGCATCACCATTCGGTGAACGAAAAATAGTGTTAACCTGATTATGATTGATACAGAACACGGTTACGGAATCCAACTCTGTAGTATCCAGTGAAATCTGAGTACTTTCATAAGATTTCAGGTCAATCTCCTGTGTCCAGTAAACGGCCTGTGTCCCCGTCGGCGGAAGGGGCGCAAAAGATGGCGTAGCACTGAGAAGAACGCGATTTTCTAGGGATTCCAGCTGAAGGGTACGTTTTTTGAGGGATTCCATATTCGTTTCCTGTTATAATGGACTAGGTATCTATTTTTATTGGTTTTATATTAGTTCTATATTGTTTTTATATTGGTTATGGTCCGATTTAGGTTGGCTTTGGGAATTCTATTCGCTTTTTTACCGCGAAAAAGGACGGGTGTTGAGAAAATGTGTGTTCTCCCAGCAGCCCGTCCTTGTGTGTTACTCAACCCGGAAAAGGAAGATTATTCCTGATCGTTGAGTTGAATCCGTAACGTTTCCTGCGCGATGTCCTCCAATTCGCGGGCGAAATCGTCATCGTTGAACAGGTCATCCATTGGTACTTCCGAAACGGCTGTCGCAAGATTGACCTGCGTATCTTCCATGACGGAATCCACCATGGATGGATTTACCGACGTTTTAGCCTCGGCCGGGGTCCATTCTTCCCACGCCTGTTCATTCGCAGCGACGGTAGCCTGTTCGACCGCTTGGGTGGCGGACTCGACAAGCATTGCGTTCCAGTCACTTTCCGCCATGATATTAGAAGCGGTAGTAAGGAGAATACCGTTCTGAACTTCACTGCCGAGGGTGCAGGCAACCGTTCCGCTAATCGCATCCGGACGCACGCCATTCACTGAACCACCTTCCTTACGAGCATTGGCTACGATTTCAGCGTCGAGATCGGAAATCTCATGACGGATACCGGTACCAATCATGTCGTTCATCAGGTCGCCGTTCGTGACTACATGACCATTGAAAATGTAATGTACATTACCATCTTCGGCCTTGTAGGTGGAAGTCGTACCATCAATCAGCGAGTTATATCCATCGTAAGACGGACTCATGCCGAGCGCGTGCCCAAGTTCATGGAGGAGTACCGAGTACAGGTCATACTGGTCACTGATGACGTTATCACTCGAACCAGCATACCAGCCCATTCCGAGCGCGTCGGAATCGAGATACACCACTGCGGAGTTCGGTTTCCCGAATTCATCGCAACCAAGGAGCAACGTTTCCGCGAGGCAACCACCGTCGACATTCTCGTAATCTTTTACGATAATCTGGACGTTAAGGTTCAGTTCTTCACCGAGCTTTTCACTCCAAGAGAGAATCGCGTCGTTGAGCGTGTCCGCCACGTTCGAGTCACCTTCCGTATCGAGCGTCGCACCAATCCACGTCTGGAAGAAGTTCATCGGATACATCACTTCCACGTTACTGTCGCGGCTTACGTTGTAGTTCTGCGCGAAGGAAACCAGGTCGTTAATGTCGATTTTTCCACTGTTATTGAAGTCCATCGCCCAGATTCGAGCGTCTGTCGTATCAACGGAATTCTGACCGAATTCGTGCGCGAACAGTACCAGGTCTTTAATGTCAATCAGTCCATCGTCGTTCGCATCGTACACGGAGGCGAAAACTTTCGTGTTGACATAAACCTGTTCGTTCACCTGTAACAGGGCGGTAGCCGAGTCACGTAGGAGGACATTCGACAGCTGGAGGCCCATCGAAACGGAATTCAGCGTATCCGCCGCCACGTTGTCGGTTCCAACAGATTCCAGCTGAACCCGACCGAGCAGGACGAAACCATCTTCACGAGTGATGGCGTTCATCAAGTCGCCGCGGATACCGGAAACTTTACCATTAGCGTCGTTAATCGTAACTTCATTACCGTTCAGGACGTTCGTGCTGTACTCGAAGCCGGTCGCGGTGAAGTAATCGGTATTATACAGCAGATTCAGATCGAAACTGGAAATGTCGGTTCCGATTTCCTGCGTATTCACCCACAACTCGACCCACGAGGAATCCCATTCCGTGATGTAGGCATCACTTTCGCGGAGGGTGTCGGACGTTTCCACATCGGACTTATCCTTCACAACGGACATGTACACGCCGTTACCTTCCACAACCGTCTCACGATTGGCGGTGTTACCCTTGACAGGCGTTCTGTTGGAGTAGTCGGTAATGACCGTCTGCGCCTGTGAAATCACACCTGCGCCAGTGATGTTACCAGCGGTATCGATTTTGCTACCAGCGAGACCGATACCGGGGTAATTTTCGCCGTAGGCTTTATTCGCATTAATAACCATCGCCATCGTTGAATTACTTACCGTTTCACCGATTTCCACAGGTCCAGCAGCAGTAAAGTTCAGGTAGGACAGCAAGTAATCCTCGTTGCAGTAACCATCACCAATTGCACCAGAAGTGGTTAGTGCTTTAAGTGTATTCGCCGTAAGAGTAAATTTCTCGAAACCGTCTGTACCCATTTCACGATTTCCACTGCGGATGTCCTGGGTATTCAAGACATTAACACCTTTTAGGAATACCGTTACATCGGAGTATAACGCGAATGCCTGATAGTAACTCAAAACATCCTTGTTGAAAATCGGCAGGTTACACTGTAACCAGACCTGATAGGAATAGGTGTTGTTGGCACTAGTTGAGGCATAATCGATGAAGTCATCCGTGTCGAACGACGTGGGCAGGTTACCACCGTTGTCCTGTACGGTCGCACCTTCGACGATACCCGTTACGATTTCGAATGGCTTCACGAAGTCCGTGGAAACCTTAATGGACATTTCCGTGCCACCGTTGAATGTCAGTTTCATGTACTCTTCCGTACGGTCCTGCGTCACGTCGTACGGCAGGTAGTAAACCGAAAATTTACCGGTTGTCGCATCATAACCAATATACTGGAACGGACTGTTCGGATCGGTCGCGGTGGAAACGACCTGAATTTCACGGGCTTCACGATTTCCGTCAACTGTCAGACTGAATACCGTAATCGTTTCCGTGGAGGAAACCAGTTTTTCACATATCGCACTATCCAGCGTCAGGCCCAGATCATGCTCGAGGTAAACCGTATGTTCCACCACCGTACCATCATTCGTAATTTCACGAGTCGCTTCGTAAATTTTGATGATGGTATCCGTATCAGCCTTCTGCGTGTTCAGGACCAGTTCGGTTAGGAGACTGCTATCCTTCGCAAAATTGGAACCTGCGAGGATTTTCGACCCTGTTTTAATCTCAAGGTATTTCGGATTGCCAGACGTCTTACCATATAAAGACATATCTTGTGAAAGAGTAATGTCTTCTGTAAGCGTGTACTCTGATCGGAAAATCAGTCGGAGATCACCATCTTCCGTTTCCCCAAATTCTGCAATCGTAGCACCGAGGCTGGTAAATTCAGTCGGATCACCATTACAGTAGAACGTGGTGTTTTTCGGAATAACGGTTCCAGCTTTCAAAATAGTTCCAGCTTTCAGGACCGTTCCTGAAATGGCTTTAATATCACATTCCAACACGATATCTTCGGATACAGTTGTATCAGACGGGAACACCGTGCCAGCAGGATGCGTTTCCGTTGCCGGTATATACGGATTCAGACTTTCGTCCTTGATCATCGTTTCGCCACCGACAGCGACGTAAATCTTCTGCTCAACAGTCTGGGCACTTCCATCTTTTGCGATGATGGTATACTCGTAAACGCCCATTGGGCAGTCACTGGCAATGCTGATGGTTGCAGCGGAATCCTGCGTTTTACTCACGATTGTAATCGCGTCGCCGTCCGGGTCAGTGAACATACCACCGAACAGGTCCTGAAGATTCAGCACATCTCCCGGTTTGGCCGAGACAATAAAGTTCGCGTCTTCTTTCGGAGCCGGAGCGTCGTTCTTGTTGTTGATGGTCAGGATGATCGGGAAGTCCGTCTGAATCGCAACCGCATCACCGACAGCCGTATCTTTAACCGTCAGAGTAACCGTGACCGTACCGTGGAAATCTTTGTCATCCGGCGTGAAAATGAGGTTGCCAGTCGCTTTATCGTAAGTGACCGTTCCTGTTGTTTCGTAGCCCGTACGAGCATCGGTGACCGTGTAACCTTCTTTAACGACGATTTCCAGGTCATTGAATGCTGTATCGTTGTTCACATCGACGATTTTGTCACCCATGTTCAGGCTGTAAATCGGATTTTTAGCCGTCTGGTCTTCCTGGTCTTCCTGAACCGTCCACTGATACGCACCATCCACAACTTCAGTCTGAGCAATTTCACTCCACGTCGGCGCCCAGTTGACGTCGGTGATGTTGAGGTAAATGTGAGCTGAGAATTCTTCACCATTCAGGGTCAGCGTGTAGGTTAGGTTATGTTCACCACGAGCATAAGCCGGAATAGTGATTTCAATGTTCCCCGCGTCTGTGACGACGTACGTATAACCTTCGGGCAGACCAGCAACTGCGCCAATCGTCGCGCCCGCTTCGCTGCACAGTTCACTGTACAGAATCGTGACTTTCTGCGCTTCCTGAGCACGTTCCACCGTTTCGGTCACAGAGTGCGCCGCCGCACTGAACTGGAGCGTGTAGGTATTTTCCGCTGTCTGGCCAGTTGAATCATTCTTCACGGTATAAGTGAACTGAATTTCCACACCATCGAGTGCTTCCCATACCGTGTCGGCTGCGTCGGCGTACAGCGTAGTCGTGTTACCTTCCGTAACGGAATAGAGGGTAAACTTGACATCTGTTCCTACATTTTCCATCAAGATACAGTACGTTGCGTCGCCTTTCGTAATGTTAATCGCATTTTTGCCGTCCACTGTCGTGGATTTTACCGTGTCGGTTTCCTTCAGCGTCATCGAAATGAATGCGACATTCCCACTATCCGTATCGGTATCGCAACCCGCCATGATAGAATCCTGCGTAATGAAGGCAGATTCATCATTGACCGGGAAATAACCGAGGTTCGGCTTGGTGTACGGAACGACTTCCGTGTTCGTGACTTCCACGACAACGGTATTTTCTACACCGTTAGCAGAGAATATCAGCGTCGCATTTCCGTAAGCATTTTCCGCAAGCGTAAAGCTGATTTCTCCATCCGCAATGGTTGGTTCACCGACGAACAGGGACGTACACTGCGTCTGCGTGCGGTTTCCATCCGCCGTTGTGACGGTATTACCGTTGGCAGTCTCGTTAGTCACATTAACCACCCAATTTACAGCATCAACTGTGTAACCGCCCCACGCGTCATCCGGGTTAAACAGATTTTTTGCTGTGACAGTGATCGTCTGCATGCCAGAATTTTCGGCAACAGACAGTTTTTCAGCAGAAACACTCTGAATACCAGCCCACTTGATGGTCACGTTAATCGTGTATTTTTTCTCGATTTCGTTTTCACCATCTTTCACCGTGACGGTCATCGTCGCGTTACCGTATTTACCCGCGGAAGGATTCCACGTTACGACTTTACCGGAAATGTCACAGGGGTCTTCTGTTCCATTGGCAATGACGGTCGCACTTTCGATCGTCCACTGGTCGCCTTCCGGGTCATTGAAGTAATCCGACAGATCAAACGTGTAAGACGGATTATCTTGACTTACGTCCTGCGTGATGGGGTCGGTATCCAATTTTACCTGATCCACCGGCAGATTCGTCTTGGAAATCGTCGCTTTTTCAGTCGTAATTGCCTGTTCGTACACGTCGGTCAGCGTTACCGTCAGCGTTCCGACAGTGTGCACCGCACGGACCGCAGCTTTGTCGTTCAGCGTGAACGTGAGGACCCAGTTGTCGCCATCCAGTTCCTGTTTCGTCAGCGAGATAGCGTCGTCCAACTTGCTCTCGCTCGTGAAATTGAACGTATAGGTCAGTTTTTCTTTACCGTTGTTCGCGTCCGTATCGTTGAAGAGCGCATCAATTTCCGCTTTCGTGTAGGTGACCGTGACCGTATTTACCGTATCACTTTCCGGATACGTGAAGGAATTGTCTTTCAGCGTAACGTTCGTCAGAATCGGCGAGTGGTCATAGGAAACTGTAATGACTTTATTAACGCCCGTTTCGTCAGTCCAGACCGTCTCATTTCCAGCATCGTCTTTCACTTTGAACTGGAATTTCGTGTCGCCGAAGGAGAGATCCGTAACGCCAGTTTCAGCATCATAATCTGTCCATTTACCACCATTGGCGGAATACTGAATCGTGTATTCCGAAGTTTCCGCGATGTCGAAATTGAACTTCGCATAGTTGAGCGTGGTGGAACCGGAATTTTCCACGATGAGCGAGTTACCCACGAGCGTAATGCTGTCGATGACCGGAGGTTTCGTGTCGACCGTGATAGAAGAACCGATGGTTGCCGTGTCGGTTTTATTGCTTGCCGCGTCGATGATTTCGTAGGTGAACGCATGTGCGCCGTCAGCGAGATTGTCAACCGTCACTTCGGTCGGGAATACGCCATTTTTGGCTTTCACCGTCTTCACTTCTGTACCATTATCGTAAATGACGAGCCAGCAGTCACTTGCGTCAGTCAGACCGTTCGTGATGGTGAACGTCTGGGACGTTTCTTTCGTCGGCGTTGCGTCATTTTTCAGCGTCACGGAACCGGTAAAGGTCGGGACCGTTTTGTCGAAAGTAATGCTGTAACTCACGGACGGGTCGGTTTCCGTCGACGCTTCCGTAATACCGTCATTGCCCCAGAATTTCAGGGTGTAAACGCCTTCCGTCGTCAGCGTAGCAGTTCCGGTTGCCGTGGCAGTTTTCGTATCCGTGATATTGCCTTCACCACAGATAATGATGTTGCCATCCGGACCGACAAGCACCCACGCGGCACTCACAATCGCAGTATCGTCCGTAATCGTCGCGTTAAAGGTGAAATTACCGTCTTTAATCGCGAAGTTGCCCGCCTCGTATGCGGAATTGTTCGTGACCGTCAGATTTCCCGGTTTCACCGTCGGTGCTTCATTATCGTAAATGTACTCAATGTTCAACTGAAGCTCAATCGTTTCATCGAATTCATCCTTCAGCGTGACATTCAGCGTGGCGAAAAGGTCGTTGTCGAGCGTGACCTCTTCCATGTCGAGAATCAGCTTGCCGTTCACGATTTCCGCGGATTCAATCGCGTCGTTGTTCGTGAGCGCAATCTGTCCGACCTGCTCGAGCGTCTTTTCATCTGTGATGTAATCCGCGAGGTCCAGAACGATTTTACCAGCGTAATTGCCGGAAGTTTCCTTGAAACCAACGCTCAGGAGCTGGTCGAAAACAGCTTTATCAACCGTGCCAAGTCCCGGAATTACCGTGCTGGCATCAGCTTTATAACCTGTATTCGTCGTGTTCGCAACTGGTTTCTTGTTGTAAATAATCGTGAACGTGTTGGACACTTCACTCTTATTACCCGCGGCGTCTTCCGAAACAAGCGTGAAGGTGTTTTCGCCGTACTTGAGCGTGACTTCATAAGACTCGCCGAACGTAATTTCTTCACCGTTCAGGTAAAGTTTCTCCACGCCGGAAAGGTTATCCGCATAATTGAAGTTCAGCGTGTACGATTCATTTTCCGTCTTGGGGTCCGTATTTGTGATTTCCGCAGTCGGCGCGGTCATATCAACCACGTAATCTTCAATCGTCGCGGTAGTGTAGTTGCCCGCGTTGTCCCAGACGGTGAGCGTAAACGTATACGTTCCGTCCGCAAGCGTTTCATCGCCCGGCTGATCGTTATAAATACCGTTGCCGGAAATCGGAAATTCTGCCTTGAACGTACCGGAAACTTCTTTACCATCCACAGTGGTTCCGCTGTAGGTAATCTCACGGTTCATCGCTTCCGTGCCTGCGTTGGTCACGTTGAAATTCAGCGTCGGCTGATCTTTGGTCGGAGTCGCTACAGTCGGCTTGAAACTATCCGTAACAATCGCTCCTTTTAACTCGGTATCGACAGTAATCGTATCAAACGTAACCGCCTCTGGCGTCTCGTTACCGAATTTGTCCGCAGACGTATAGGAAATTTTGATTACGTCGTCATTTTTCAGATTGTTCAGCTTAATAGTTGCCGTGCTGTTTTCGAACTCTTCCAGAGTGACGTTCTTGACTTCAATGTCGTTTACCGTAATCGAAACATTTGCCGATGTGATTTCGCTCTTGTCCGTGATGCTCAATTTAATCTCGGCAGTATCTTTGTTGGTCGTGAGGTCAGCGGTATTGATTATACCCTTGAAATCTTCATTTTGGTTCGTGAAAGAAACCACCGGAGCAGCCACATCGTTTGTGATATGAATCGTAAATTCAATTTCTTCACGTTTTGCGTCGCCTTCGCCGTAGAACGCGGTTTTTCCATGTTCGTCGGTATAGGAAATCGTTACGTTGGAAGTATATTTCACGATAGTGGTCGAATTGCACTCATTCAGTGTCAAAACGAGGTTTCCATTTTTGTCGATATTTTTATTCGTGACCGCCTGACCGTCGTATAGAACTGTGATTCTATCCAAGTCAATCGTGGAACCATCGGTTTCATTGAACAGACTGGCAACATTTTCGATAATATATTTCGAATCCTTGTCGTTACGGAGATACTCATCAGGCTGTTTGTCATACTTCTGCCCATTTTCCGTAATCTGCGGAACCTGATTGTACGTGTATTTATACGTCGCGGATTCCGTGTTGCCTGCGATGTCGGAAACGGTAAACACAATCGTATTTTCACCATGATTGAGCGTGAAATTCTCGAAAACGTACTGAACATCACCATCAACCACCGTGGGTGTGCCGGTGAGCGTATTTCCGTTGAGCGTCACTGTCGGATTCGTTTCCGCCGGGGCTTTCATGTTCGTGTCTTTCACAACGATCGTAAGCGTCTGATTCTCAGCATCCACATACATCGTACCTTCATAATCCGCCAAGAATCCCGGAGCGGTAATGGTCGGTTTCGTCGTGTCGATTGTGATTTCCTGCGTCTTGGACTCTGATTTATTATTCAGAAGGTCACGCGTGTATGTCGTAAATGTGTACACACCGTCCGCCAACGCCGGCACGGTAAACGCATAGGAAAAATCGTACGTGTCACCATTTTGGGTGAATTCTTTTCCCGTCAGTTTATATTCGAGCTTCTGCGTCTGACCGTCTTTAATCGCATATTCCAGAACGATCCAGATTCCTTCAGAGGAACTGTTGATTTCACTGACGATTTTCTCGTAATCCGCCTGACTAATGCCCGTTGCGGAGACGAGATAATTTGGCGAGTTGTCGGCCGTGTAGGTTTTCTCGGCATAAATCGTACTGGTCGAAGTAAGCGTGAGCGTTCCCGGCACGAGCGTCGGCGCGTCCGTATTCAAGTTAATTGTAAAGGTATTTTCACTACTTTCCGTACCCGCATAACTCATGGTCGTGGAAATCGTGGAGTTATCCTCGACATCTTTCAGCGTCAGCGTGAAATTACCGTCCGCGTCCACCACGTAATTCAGTTCGTTGTCATTCGCGTACATGTCATCAATCGTGATCGTCTGCAGATTTCCGTCCACGTCGGTATACTCGATTTCACCAACAATCGTCATGCTCCCTTTCGGCGGCAATTTACCGGAAACTTCGACTTCACCACCGGCCTGAGCGACCGTGTATTCCTGCGTCTCTTCATCAGTAAGCGTCGCATCCGTACCGTTCACATTCAGACCTTCCAGCGTCGGTTTCACGATGATCGTCTGCTCAATTTTCAGACCGGAATCATACGCGCCTTTTACCAACGCGTTGAATTCATCCTGACTCAGCTTTCCGTCACTGTTAAGGTCCAACAAGCGATTAAATTCCAGCGTAGAAATATTAATTCCATACTGCTGCTGGAACATCATGGCTGTCCGTTGCGAAATACCTTGTCCCTTGAGAACATTTCCGAATGATGAATAGTATTCCGTATATCCTACAGAACCATCACCATCGATAATGTCTCCCGGAGTAGTGAAAAGAACACTAATCTGATTGTCCTTATTCACACCATTTACCGTGACGGTATAGTCCGTACCAAGTCCCATGCGCAGGAGCAGAGTCGTGACACCATCTTCTTTAACCGATTTAATAATATCCTGACGCGTACCATTTTTATCTGTAATGGTAATGTCCGAAGCATCTACGTCGCCCTGAACATGCATCGCAATATACTGTAGTTGGTCTACGTCATTTTTGGTACTATTCAGGGTAACGTAAAACGTCTCCGCCTGAATACCGTCTTCGGCGGCAACCATTGAAACCGCGGAGAGCAAATGGCGTTCCTCCAGAGATTCCAACTGAGGATTACGCGCTTTTCGGTTCATCGCCGGAACCATTTTTTTGCTACGAAGACCGGATTTGGAAAAATACTGGGTTTCAGTGTTCTTTTTCATGATTTTTTTCCACTCTATAGGGGTTAAACCGGGAGATTCGACTATTTCCTACACTACTGGATTACGAATCTGAAATCAATCCAGAGCGACCTCCGTATATCTGGAGGAATGATACCCGGTAAACGCTTACCACAGGGTTTAAATTGTTTTTCTCTTTTCAACTAGAAGTTTTCACATTGAATGAACTGGACTTTTAGTGAATATGCCCCACTGGCAAACCTCTAGCGACATAGTACGTACCTTAAAAATACGAACTACTCTTATAATCGTCAAAATTTATACAACATTACAATAAATTCCACCCAAAACGTCAAGAATTTTGGAAAAATTCATACAACCAAAACAATCGACATTTCGTGAGTTTTAAAGTGTAATTTAACACAATAAATATTACGTGCGAAAAAAAAAGTAGTTCAAATGTTGTTGTTCTCCCATGAAACACTATCCCTACATTATATATTTTCACAACAATCGTATTTTTTGTAAATTTATAAAAATTCACTATTTTTATCTTAACTAGTTATTCTGTCAGAACCGATAAATTCCATGAACTGGATATTCATACAACAGTCATTTATTTGACTAAGGGATTAAGTCATGAGCAAATTACCATTTCAATGGAAGACGATTCTGAAAGGATTCATCGTGCTTCTAACGTTGAGTGTTGGTGCACAGCTTCATGCTCAGACCCAATCGGGTTATTATAGCCATGATGCGTACCTCACTTCGTTTGATGCAGGCAATCCCAAAGTAGTCGCTGCTTCTTACCAGAACACAAATGTTGTTCCCTCTCAACAGGATACAAGTGCAGTTCCCTGTGAAACCTGCATTGTTTCAGAAACAGCACCTGAAGGGTTATTCCTGCATAAGCTGAATAACTCGAGCGGATATGGTTTCTTTATTGAGGGATACATCGATCAGGGATTAACCTATGGCAGTTCGGAGGATTATCAGACACCAGCTGCTATGAATGATAAAGAAGGTTACCAGATGAACCAACTTTATCTTTCTCTTGGTCGAAAAGTTGTCAAAGGAAATCATTTTTCCGTTGGCGCTCAAATTGATATTATGTTTGGCACGGACTACTATTATATGTCTTCCGCTGGCCTCGAAAACCACAGTGATAACTCCAATCACTGGAATTCGATGAGCGACGACTATAATTATCGTGCCGGTCGGAGTGAGTACGGTGTCGCATTGCCGCAGTTCTATGCAGAATTTTACGCTCCCTTCATGGAAGGACTCGATGTAAAAGTCGGTCATTTCTACTCTGTTATGGGGTACGAGTCCATGAGAAGTGACCAGAACTTCTTCTACTCACGTACCTATTCCAAAATGTATGGCATGCCGACTTCCATGACGGGTGTCATCGCAGAACAGGGACTCGGTTGTGGTTGGAATCTGGTTTACGGTGCGGTTAACGAGTGGAACGCTTTTGACACGCCGAATGACACCTTCTCGGGCGTTCTCGGTGCGAATTACACCAACTACAACGGTTTCTTCACCTTCGCAGTGACAACCATGTTCGGTGATCAGCACGCTCCCTGTTACCAGTATGAAACCTACTCCGATGACGCGGAAATGTGCTTCGTGCTCAACACGTACGCCAAATTCCAGTTGTCTCAGCGTCTCTCCTACGTCTGTGAATTCACCGTAGGTTACGACGATCGTGAGTACTTCTGCATGGAAACTTTCGAAAATAATCACGGACGCGCCTGGTTCGGCCTGACGAACTATCTGTTCTATGACATCTGTGACGATTTAACCCTCGGATTCCGTTTCGAGTGGTTTAATGACTCGGATAATACTGTCATCGACGGCGGTTACGGCTGGGCAAGTATCGACGATTCCGTCAACTATTTCGCCTTCACTTTCGGCGCGAACTGGACTCCACTCAGTTGGCTCTCCATCCGCCCGGAAATTCGGTATGACTTCTCCGATTACGAGTGCGCAGGTATGGAAACCTACAATAATTGGAGTTCCGATTATCAGTTGACCGTTGGTGCGGATATGATTATTCGCTTCTAATATTCACGGAGGATTCCGTATTCACAGAGAATGTCAGGAATTCACGGAGAATATCTGAACTTCTGAACGTAAAAAGAAACACCTTCCATTCATCATGAATTGGGAGGTGTTTTTTTATCTTGATATCTATAATGTAAAACAGAAATCGCTCGGAAACTTACCCAATCGCGCGAATTGCCGGAGTTTCGCTGGAAACAGACGCCACTTTCGTTTCGGTCGCTTTTTCGTTTTCTTCCACGCGTACCAACTTCAGCGCACGACCCGACGCACGACGTTCCGCTACGAATCCACGCTGACTCGACGCCAGAAAATCTGCATACGTAGCCGCCAGACCAACCGGGAAACGCTCACGAATAAGAGCTTCACTCTCTTTCAGCGTCCGTTTTTCATCATACAAAAGATGATACGCTTCACGAATCTGCTTGATCTCCGCGTTGGAAATTCCCGCCCGACGCAAACCAATGAGATTCACACCAACCACCAGCGAAGTACCACCATCAATATTCACGAATGGAGGAACGTCCTGAACGATATGCGCATTGCCCCCGACCATGGCAAACGTCCCAATTTGGCAGAATTGGTGAACCGCCACACCACCGGAGATATTCGCGCGGTCACCGACATGAACATGACCGCCAAGCATCGCGTTATTCGTAATAATAACATTATTTCCGATAACACAGTCATGCGCAATGTGCGAGTTAACCATCAGGAAATTATTATCACCAATAATCGTATTTTTTTCCGGATACATCGCGCAGTGAACCGTGCAATTTTCGCGGAAAGTGTTTCCGTTACCAATGACGACACCACCGTATTCACCGTGCGAGCAGATATGTTGTGGCTTTCCGCCCAAAACGGTTCCTTCATGAATTGTGTTATTTTCACCGAGGACCACGCCCTTCTTCAGAGACACATGTGGCATAAGGACGCAACCTGCGCCAACGACTACGCCAGATTCAATAATGCAAAACGGTCCAATTTCGACATCGGCTGCAATTTGGGCCTCGTTACTAATAATCGCTGTTGGGTGTATTTTCACTGGAATTTCCTTTGTGGCATGCATTGCCGTTGGTTTGCTGACTTCAACCGAAATCTCTCTTCCTGATTCCCTATCGGTTGAAGCTGAACTCCATTTTTGAATATTCATTTAAATCTTATTTTGAGTGACAACTTCCAAAATCTAAATAAAATTCACGAAGCTCTATTTCCTTTTATATAATTTAACCCTTTTTTTCATTTTTGACAATGCAGGTTAAGCAAAAAAACCAAAAATGTTTGTAAAATATTTTATTTTTTTGAAAATTATTCCTCTTGCGTAAAATGGGAAAGATGGAAAACGCCGACATGGCTTCGGGAAAATTTTATCTATTTTCTCTTTTTTTCGTTTTTTTGCAAGTCCCCCTCCTTGTTTTATTTTAGTTATTTATTAAAAATCCACAAAATTTTCTGCGTTCAGACTTCCAATTGTCAGGAAACCTCAAAAAATTTTCAGAAATTCCGAGAAATTTCAGAGCGTACCCGTTCTATTTCAGCGTATTCTTGGTATAATAGAAAGAATCTTCAGGAAGAAAAAAAGGAGGTGTATTATGAGTGATTTGGTAAAAGAAACCCAATACGATGAAGCGATTGCGCTGAAGGAGAAGGGTGACCTAGTTCAAGCGGTCACCATGTTGGAAAAATTGTGTGAGGATTTCCCGGAATATGCGTTGCCACACGCGGCACTGAGCATGATTTATTGCCGACTGGACAAGTTTCCAGAATCGTTGAATCATGCGGAGATGGTGTGTGAGTTGGAACCAGAGGATCCGTTCAGTTTCGTGGCGATGAGTGCGTTGGCGATTAAGTCGGGTGACCATGCTGCTGCGGAAGACGCGTTACATAAGGCACAGTTAGCTCAGTTACGTTATTTCCACTCGCAGGCCAGAGAGGCTGGAACAGGTAACGCAGAAGAATCGGATAGTAAAACTGGAAACAAGACTGAGAATCAAGCGGAAAATGAAACCAACACGCAGGCGAATTCGGAGGAAAACGCATGAGCGACGTGATTGCAGTTCGGTGCCACAGTTGCCGGGTTGGAATGAAAATTAAGCCGGAATATGCTGGGAAACTGCGAAAATGCCCTAAATGTGGGGTGATTTTCGTCGTGCCGAATACGGACGGAGACACGACGCCGCCTTCTGAAGAGGTGATGGCGCAACTTCGCCGACAGATGACACAACAAGCGGAAAATAAGGCGGAAAATCGTCCGGACATAA
>JAUNAI010000399.1 GCA_030527705.1 Planctomycetia bacterium
AAGGAGAGAGAAAGAGAAAGAAAGGAAGAGGGAGAGAATAAGAAAAAGGGAAACCGCAGACAGTTTCCCTCATGTAAAGTGTAAAATAAGTGGTATTTCACGAAAACTATGAGAAATTACGCCACAAGCGAGAATTCATACGGAATACCGCCGACCGCTTCAACGAACTCCTCAAAAATCCGAAGGTCAAGAGCCGTCGCGTTGGCACTTTCCGGATGGAACTGGGTACCAATGGCGAACCAGTCTTCCATTTCGGACTCAATCGCCTCGATGACGCCGTCCGGAGAGGTCGCAGACACCACGAATCCCGGCGCAGTTTCATTTACAGCCATGTGATGCCGAGAGCAGACACGGATTTCCGAATCTCCGTAAACTTTTTCCATCATTGTGCCAGGAACAACTTCCAGCGTGTGACGATGAATCGGAGAATGACGGTCAAAATGCGGCATCGCTTTCGGAAGGTCAATCGGAATATGGAAGAAGAGAGAACCACCCATCGTAACATTAAGAAGCTGCATTCCAGCCCCAATCGCAAGAACCGGCAGTTTCATTTCAGCAATCACACGCATCAACATACGGTCAAAATTCTCACGACGCGCCGCCATCGGCCGAACGGTCGAATGAAGAACATAACCATCACGGCGAGAATCAAGATCGCCACCACCCGTCAGAACAATACCGTCCAGCGTGGACAGAATCTGGCGCAAATCGTTTTCGTTTTCCATCGGCGGAAGAATCATGGGGATTCCACCAGCACGAACAATCGATTCATAATAACCGGCCCAGACGTAACTGAAAGCTTCTTTATCCCCCTTGGCTTCCGCGAAATCTGCATTGAGACCAATCACCGGTTTTTTTCCGAATTGCATTTAGAATCCTCCCTGATTAAACGCATGCGAGCGAAACGGCACGTGCGCAAAAACACGTAAGAAAACATTACGTGCAAAATAGCACTTCGCACACTCCCTCTACCCTAAATTTTGACCAACGTAACACAATTTTCATCCTTGAAAATCATCTTCGTCTGACAAAAAACACAATATCACATAACGTCATTGTCCCGGCAGTGAAACCAATTCCCAATCACGTTCATTCCAGAATTCAACACTCGTTATGAAATCCTACTCGTAACGATTTCTTAAATTCCGGAAAGAAACGAATTCTCGTTTCCTGCTCATGTTACGTGTTCTCGATTATTGTGTGGATATGGAAGTTTTTTTCGCTATAGGCTCACCCTTGTTCCTTTCAAACGGCCGAAGCCGTCTCGAAGTGCAAATCTGGAAGGAGTATAACGAAAACTTATAAGAATGCAAGAGAATTGCAACATTTTGAGAAATAAAATTTTCACACCACAAGATTTAGTGGCACCCACCTTTCACCATTACGGTTTTCCGCAACACACAACCGATACAAGCCATAAAATTCTCATAATCGTCATAATCAGAAGAGTAAAATCTACTCTATTCAGAAACAGAAAAAAATATGAAATCATAGGGAATAAAATGGAATCAATGACCCAAAATACACTCAGGAAATTGCTAAAATCCCTGAATTTCCGTCCTCAACCGTCCGTTTTCAATCGTTAAATCCTCCATTCCCTGAATTTAATATTCACATTTTCTCAGTCCATATTTTATTTTTTTCTCCCCAACATCGGTTTCAGCACCTCCACGAAATCTTTCGCATCCGCGAACTGTCGATAAACACTAGCAAAACGGACAAACGCCACCTGATCCAGCGCGAAAAGCCGATTCATTAGAATCTCACCAAGATACTGACTCTCCACCTCGCTATCCACAAGGCTCTCAATTTCATTCTCAACTTGCGTCAGGATTTCTTCAATCTGCTCATCCGTAACTGGACGTTTTCGACACGCAATTTCCAGACCAATCTTCAGTTTTGTACGGTCAAACGGCTCACGAGTTCCATCCCGTTTAATAACCCTCAGACTCGCACGCTCAATCCGTTCATACGTAGTAAAGCGACGCCCGCAAAACTGACACTCACGACGACGGCGAATCCCGAATCCATCATCACACGCACGAGAGTCAATAACTCGATCATTATCCTGATGGCAACTTGGGCATTTCATTTGATACCTCGATTTCTCTTGTTAGGTCCACACTCCAGATAAGCAGTTCTCGCTAGGCATTCCACTACGGTATAATATTACAGTAGGTCATTACACACACTGACCGTAGCTTATTCTTAATTTATATAGATTATAACGGTTTTTTCAACTTTAATAAAGAGGAAATTTCCTTTATTTCTATAATTTATTGAAAATTTTGGAAATATTCCCATTTTTTTCCAGTGGATTCCTTGAAAGGAACTGGAAAAAGTGTTACAATCAGGGTATGAAATCGGAAATGGTACCGCGACGGTTGGCGCCGACCGATTCGCCGACTCTTTCTTTCTTCAAGGGAGAACAACATGTCAAACGAAAACTTACCTGAAAATATTGATAACATTCCGACTGCTGAAGTGGAGGAACTCATCGAGGCCCCCACTCCTACGACTGAAAATGCCAGCGCACCCTCAGTACCTACGGAAGATAAATTGGCTACGGAGGAGATTCCACAGCCTTCACCCATCTCGACACCTCCGAGTAACAGGGAAAATCTGGATGAAGAGGATACGGACAACTTTCTTCCAACAGAAACGCACACGTGGTATTACTCACTCCGCGATTTAGTGGATGAGATTTTCTGGGGTGTCATTTTTATGGCGGTCTGGATTGGGTTGTTTTTTCATTATCCGACCTCCCCTAGTGGCCTGATGTTTTATAATATTCTGACAGTTCTGTTCCTCGTCAGTATCATCTATTTTTCGGTACTTCATAATCCGTTAAAGATTTTTCTTCGGAATAATGACCCGAAAAATCCCCGTCCACACCGAGTGGGAAAAGAAACACTGGCTTTCGCGCTTCTGCTTCTGGGAGTAGCGGTTTTCCTTTACCGTCTCCCGGCTAATTTCGCGAAACAGGTCACTCCGCCAGAAACAGCCACACAGGAAGTCATGGAAACAGCAGAAATCACGGAAACCATCCAGACTGTGCCCCCGAC
>JAUNAI010000400.1:0-2830 GCA_030527705.1 Planctomycetia bacterium
AGAATGTTTACCTATATAGAATGTTTACCTACCAACTTTATTTCTGGAGAATATTATGATGAAAAAACAACCGTTTTTTATGTCTCTCGTTCTGATGTGTGGTATTTTTTGCGGATTTTTGATTACTTATACTTCCGTACTGGCTGAAAACACTGACACCATGAAAAATAACGTTTCCAAAAATACCGCACCGTGGAATGTCGTTCAGCGTGAAGAAATCGCAAAAGTCTGGTCCGGGAACCCCGTCGGTTTCGATTTTCTTGTGCATGAAGGTTATCTGTTCATCGCGTTTTACGACGCAACCGACCAAAAAATGGTCATCGGACAGAAAAAAATGCCCGCCTCCGGACCGTCTAGCGCTCATGAGAATTGGGTTTTTAAGAAAATGCCAACCGCGATTGGGTGGGACTCACACAATTATATTAAAATGATATTCGACTCCGAGAATTATCTGCATGTCAGCGGAAATATGCACTGCGTCCCGCTGATTTATTATCGCGCGGAGAAACCACTGGATGTCGAATCGCTAACGGTCGTGAATCGGATGATTGCGACGGATACAACGCCAGAAGCTCTAAATGCCGCACGAGAAAATCGATGTACCTATCCCCATTTTATGAAAAACGCCGACGGTGAGTTGATTTTCACTTACCGCGACGGCTCCAGCGGAAACGGCGTGCAACTTTGGAACCTCTACGACACGAAAACACGCACGTGGCGCCGTCTGCTCGATACGCCGATGTTCGACGGTGAGGGGGAATGCAACGCGTATTATCACGGACCGAAATTGGGCCCCGACGGCTATTATCACGTAGCGTGGGTGTGGCGCGATACGCCAGACTGCGCGACGAATCACGACCTTTCTTATATGCGTAGCCGTGATTTAATCCACTGGGAGAAAAGCGACGGATCCCCTCAGATGATTCCTGCCACACGCTCCAACAGTGAAGTAATCGCTCCGCTGAAAAATGGCGAAGGTCTCCTAAATCCTCTCGTCGCAATCGGTTTCGATACCGATGGACACGTCATTCTCACCTACACCCGGTACGACGAAAATCAGAATAATCAACTTATGCAGGCACGCCGTGAATCGAACGGATGGAAGTATTATCAGACTTCAGAATGGACGCACAGTTGGATTTTCAGCGGCGGCGGCTGTATCCCAACGGAACTGAGTTTCAGCCCAGTCGAAGTGGTAAATGGAAAAATAGAACAGTTCTGGAACCGAAAATATGAGAAATCCGGACGGTTTATCCTCGATTCCACAACGCTGAAACCTGTCGGTCCCGCACCCGCAACTTCCAGTGTACCGGCCGAGTGCTACCGCAACGAAAACCCACAGGAAAACCAGACGCCAAGACGTTCCAGCATAACCGACCCACGGAATCCGAATCGGCTTTACTTTTTCGCGTGGGAAACCTTTCCCATAAACCGTGACCGACCATATAAAGTAAAACCAGAACCAAGTACGTTAAGAATGTTTATTCTGGAACGTTAATTGCGTTCCTCCCGGCTTATTTAGGGAAACTCTGATTCATTGGGAGGCGAAACGAGACGCGTCGCCTCCCAGAAGTATTATATTCCGTGTCTATCTAAAAACTCACATTTCAGCTGGTTTCTGACGCCGGCATGTTGCAACTTTTGCGAAAAGAATCATGGCGACAATGCAGATTAACACGCCAACAACGCCCGAAATCGTCGTTCCGAGCCACGATTCACTTCCCGGAAAAGCATAATCCGGCAGAAATGCGGTCTTTTCCACCGTCTGCGCAAGCGAGTCATACAGCACGCCCGAGCTTTCCAGCTCCGCAGTTCCAGCGACCTTTTCCATCGACCATTCCAGACCATCCGGATCACCCGATGCTAGGAGTGAAACTCCTCCGCCAATTACAGCAGCCGCCAACGCGAAAACCCAGCAGAGATTCGCGATGGAGAACCGTTTTTCGAGTCGAGAAGTCTGGAAGTCCGGCAGATTTTTCCGTACGAACTGAAGAACTGCCAGCGTCGCGAGACCTTCCACGAAACCGATCGCGATATGAATGGGAATCATCATGGAGATAAACTGCGCGAAAGGTAACTCGGTAATTCCGGAAGCCAGCGTCTCGAGCGTCACACAGAACGCCCCAAGAACCATCGCGACCGTACACGCCGCCACCGCCGCAAGAGAAAGTCGCCACGGCCGAACACCATTTTCATTCTTTTCATGTGAAAACGCTCCCGCAATCGGCCGGAAAACGTACGGATATGCAAGAAAACAGCCGAAAAAACCGAGATTAAAAACGTTCGCACCCCACGCTAGTAACCCACCATCCGCGAAAAATAACGCCTGAATGAGTAACACACTCGCCATCACGAGAAAAGCAGGTGCAGATCCGAGAAGTGCAGCGAGAAGGACACTCCCCGCGATATGCCCACTCGAGCCGGTTCCAGGAATCGCGAAATTAATCATCTGCATCGCGAACACGAACGCACCCGCCACTCCCATTAACGGGATTCGGCTTTCATCGAAATTCTTCCGCAGTTCACGCGTTGAATACGCAATTAACCCGCCAGAAACCGCGAGCATCGTGCCTCCGACCGCCGGAGAAAGAAGTGCATCTGCCATGTGCATGAGGAAACCTCCATTTTAAGTTTTTCGTTTTAATTTCAGTTTTAAGTAAAGGTGGGTAAATTACAGGATAAACCTGAGATTAATCCTAGTATAAACGGTTTCTCAGAAATGTCAACCGGTTTCAGAAAAATTTTTTCTTATTAAACTGAGAATAAGCACACCCATGACAGATTATTCTATAGGTGTTTTTTTATTAAATCCTAAACACCAACGCAGATT
>JAUNAI010000400.1:2840-3058 GCA_030527705.1 Planctomycetia bacterium
TCCATCCTATGGTAAATACCGATTAAGTCACACTCAGCAGGGTGATAAAACATTCTCACCTCTCCTCCATTAATCAGCGGTTACTTCGGGAAAAATCGGTTACTCATAAAAACTCGCGTCTGTGAGAAGAAAACATTCAGAATGTTTTCTCCCCAGAACGTATCACTAAAAATCAAAAAAAATTCTTAAACCTAACGGCCTCACTTTCTTTTTACTTT
>JAUNAI010000401.1 GCA_030527705.1 Planctomycetia bacterium
GAACAGAAAAAAATGGAAAAATCGGCGTAGAAACAGTTCCGGAAGCCATTCCGAAAGTGGAGTCGAGCGAACTTCTGAAACATTTTAGCGGTTTTAATACGTCTACTACAGAAAATACAGGAAGAGCGAGCCTCGAAAACGCTGGAAAAATACCGACGGAAAGACGGTCACTGTTAGCGGAAGTACGGAAATCGTTCCCAGAAAATATGACGTTCCTGACAGGAATTCAGGATTTTAAGAATGTTCCCATGCTCCGACTTGAGCACGCAACGAAAACGTTTACCGCGGAAATTCACGGTTTTTATGACATTACGCCGAGCCCGAATTCCCTGTTCCGGATTAAGTGTGACCCGCAGGGAACGGAACTTGAGCGGATGCGTGTCATGATTCGGCCAGGAGCGCTTCTAGGGTCTACGTGGAAATTCCCTCGGCACCTGAGCGGAATTGAGCCGGTGTGTCTCGAGCGTCAGCCATTGGAACAGGCAGAGGATGTAAATGCGTCTTTCGAGTTGTGGGAATTACGGTTTCCCCAGCCTCAGCGCGAGCCATTCGAGTTCGAGCTGGTTCTCATGACGACGGAGAGCGTGACACAGGATGCGCGTGTCGAAAATGGAGACGATTTCAACGATTTCTGGCATCATTCACCTACGGGACAGACTGTTCTGGAAGAGTCAGCATTCGTGTCGGATGCGCAGTATTCCTGGTGGCGTGAACATTTCCCACATGGTTTCCGATTACCGCTTCTGGACGTAATCGACGCGCAGAAATGCACAGGGACAATTACACTCCGAAATGACGTCACGGATTCCATTCTCGCTGAAACACAGGAAATGATACCGGTACTGTTACCGATTGAAGATTCGCTCGAGTTTAAACCGGAAAATGCGGAAGATTGCTGTCGGTACAGTTATGAACCGCACACGGTTTCCAACTCACCGGGCCCCCGATTAACGTTAATTTGGCGCGAGAGAAAAGCGTCGGTAAAACAGGCGTGGATCTGGGAGTTAGGGTGTCAGTCTCAGTTCTTCACGAACGGGAAAGTTTTACATTCCGCACGTTTTAATATCGAGAATATCGACGCGTATCAGCTTACCTTTACGCTCGAAAATCCCAAAAAACGGAAAGTCGATTTTCTCGGAATCCTCGTAAACGGACAGAGAATTCCGGCAGAACTGGTCATTTTACCTCCAGAAGAGACGGAAAATATGGAGAATTCCGCAGGAAATAACGCACTCTGGAACCATTCTGCTTCCAGCTCGGTAAGAGGAACGAAAAAGGATATTATTCAGCATAAATATCGGTTGCGAATTCCGTTCCCGTTATGGCGGAGGCAGTCGGAAATGGTGATTCAGTGGCTGGAAACGGTTCCATCATGGTACCTATGCGCGTCGCTCTCACCACCGGAAATCTCTGTGGACCTGCCGGTGTTACAGAAAAATTGGGACGCGTGGATTCCAGAATCTTACGTTCCACTGAAACGTTTCTCCGTTTTCGAGTGTCCTCCACGAAGTACGCTGACATGTGCGAATCATGAGACGGCAGAAAGTGAGAATCCACTGAATAATGTGAATCATGTGGAAAGTGGAAATCTCGGAAGTCGTTTTCCGAAAGATACGATTTTCCTGCGGCTTTTCGGAACGTTACGACTCGGAAAAAGTATTTTTTCGCGGCCAGAATCACTAACGCCGGGAGAAATTGACTCGCCGATTACGCTCGATGCGCAGACGATTCGGGAACTGAGCACGGAGAAGTTTTTCCGTGAATTGGGAACAACTTTTTGGGCGCGAGAACAGATACCATATACGCTGGTTGGGTGGAATGAGTGTGCACAGGACGGGAAATGCCCGATTTTCGTGATTTACGGAAATATTCTGGAATCGGTCCGGTGGTTTTTACTATTATTCGTCTGTTTTTTAGCGAGTTGGATACTGGCTGGACACAGAATAATCCGCGTGTTGGTGTGTGGAATATCCGGGGCGCTCTCCATGCTCGTTCCGATAGTGTGGACACCCGTTTTTTCTGGTATTTTCCTTGGTGTGGCAGCCTCATATCTCGGAAGTTCCGTGCGTCACCATCTTCGTCACGCAGCAGAAGTGGGCGTGCCGGTGATTCAAGTAAAAAAAGACTCATCATCTCGCCGTCTTATGCGGAAAAAGGTAGGTAAAAAGACTGAAAAAGAAAAAGAAAAAGAAATAGAGAAGGGAATAGGAAAGGAAATAAGAAAGGAAAAAGAAACACAGGATTTCAACTCGCTGACACCCGTGAATACGGAAAAAACGGTGATTCGTCCCCGACTTGAGGCGGAAGAGAAAAACGGAAAAACGGAGGAGCTAAAAAATGAGTAAAACGTGTTTTTTATACCCGATGTATGATAAAATTCCGTTTTTCTGTCCTTTCACGTTGCTGAAACGACTATCGGAAGAACCGTCCTTCCCTAAATTGTTAAGTGGAATCCGTATAGTTCTCTTTCTCTTATTTTTCGTTTCAGTAAATCTTTACGCTCAGACGGAAGAACCGACTTCTCTTCCGGAAAATATGATTTCTGATACCGTAGAGGAATCAGGAACCCCGATCACTCAGGCATCCCCTGAAACGTCGTGGATTTTTATTCCGGTAGACGGAACAGGAACACCGACAGGGGGGCAGTATTATTTACCACTGGAAATGTTTCGGAAAATGTATCAGTCACCGACGGCACGCCGTGAAGAAGGAAATCGTTACTTTTTCCGGAGCGCAATTTATACAGGCATGATTTCCGCGTCGCTGACGTCACGGGATTTACTCGTGGACACGATTCGGGCAGTTTATGAAGTAGATGTCCGACAGCCGGAAACTAAAATCCGTTTTCCCTTCCGCTCTGCACAGGTTTATCTGTCACCGGGATCTACGCTCCTAAATGGTGAACCGATTCAGACGTTCTCAGAAAATGGTGGTCCCGTCGTAAACATCGCTCGGCCGGGGCGTTATGTGCTGGAATTTACACTCATACCGATTGTGGCACCTCAAGAAACGAGAAATTCCACAACACTCCGGACAGGAAGAAACAGTGAAT
>JAUNAI010000402.1 GCA_030527705.1 Planctomycetia bacterium
ACAAATGATTCTGGTTCATTTAGTCGGGGTTCGAGTCCCTGTTCCCCTGCTTTACGCAGTTTGTCTATTTTTTAGACAAATTAACACGATAGGCGGAGTCATTAACCGTCGTTAAAGTCAGTATTTTACGGGCTTTACGCTGTTTGGGAGAGTACCGAGAAAGGGCGTTTTTTGCGTTGACTGGACGCCCTTTTTTCATTTCTTGTTAGGGGGAATAGGAGTACGTGCCCTATTCCCCTGTTTTACATGAAAAAACCGTTCCGACGAAAATTGGAACGGTTTTTTTCTGATTTAAAGACTCTCTTTATAAGTAATTTATAAAGTAACTTCTTTCCACAACTATTTTAGGATTCCTTTTTCATATATCTTCATGTATCTGAAAATAAAGATTATAACCCCTCTTTTTCCGCACACTTCACACACATCGTCGCGTATGGAACCACCTCAAGACGACGTTTCGGAATGCGTCCGCCACAGATTTCACACCGGTCATACGTCCCCTCTTCAATCCGCTTCAGTGCATTATCAATCTGCTGGAGCGTCGCACGACTGTTCTGCGCTAATTGAAGCGTAAAATCCCGATCATAATTATCAGACCCCACGTCCGCAGGATGAACCGGCAACGAAGAAGACCCCGAATCATTCCGGTTCAACGCTAAATCCGCCATGTGATGCACATCTCCTACAAGACGAGCACGCATCGTCGTCAGAATTTTCTGGAATTTATCGAAATTTTTCTCTTTTTCAGCCATTTTTCACTCCTTATGAATCCGGAGATAAGACGATCTTACACTTTTAAATGTTTTTTATTTTTATATCCGACACACTATAAAATTTCGTTTCTCCGTCGTTTTGCGTCGCAGAAACAATTACCGGAAGGACCGTCCTTCCCTGAATTTTTAAGTGGAATCAGATATATATTCTATTTTATACCATTCTTAAAGGAATGTCAAGTGAAAATCTCACAATTTCCAAAAATTTTCGATTTTTTCAAAATATTTTAATTATCAGTATATAAAATCAATAAAAAAACCTCCCCAACTTAGAGAGGCTTAAAAAACACGGTTTTTCTTTACTTTTTTCCCTCTAAAAAATATCCTAATGCCATCGACAGACTCCCTTTCCAGTAATCCCAATTATGCGCACCGTCGCGGATACGGAGTTCATGCGGAACACCTTTTTTAAGCATCTCCAGATGTAAAAGAGTGGTTCCACTTCCAAGATAATCGTCGTCACCACAGTCGATAAAGTACCGGACTGCGTTTTTCTGCGCGTCAGGCATCTGTTTCACCAGTGTCAGAATGTCGTGGTCGAAGAAGAACTCCGTCAGTCGCTCGTCACCATCCTTATGATTCGGCGCAACACACGTCCGATACAGACGCAAAAACTCTTCTTCCGACATGTTCTGAATCAACTCATGAGGACGAATCGCCGGACTCATCGCGAAACATGTTCCGAAAAGTTCCGGGTAACGGAGCGAATAATACAGCGAGCCGTAACCACCACGAGAAAGTCCCGCGACCGCCCGCCACTGTCGGTCCTGTCGGCAACGGAATTTCAACTCGATAAACGGAATCAGTTCCTGCACGAAATAGTCTTCATAACGGTATTTCCCCTCAAAATCGTTCCGCCATCGCGCGTCTTCACAGTACGGCATGACAATAATCGCTTTTTCTGCCCGACCGTTAAAATACTCATCCGCGATACGTTTCAGATCACCCTTTTTCACCCACGCGTCACCGATATCCCCACCACCGTGAAGAAGATACATTACCGGATACTGAAAACCGCTCGTCAGATACCCGTTCGGCAAGTAAACGTAAAACGTCGTGTCACGCCCCAGAATTTTACTCGGAAGGTGAACATTTTCCATCACGACGCTTCCGGAGGCGCCCTCTTTCGCCGTCAGCGACGCGGCAAGCTCCTTCAACCGCGCGACTGCCGCCGCATTTTCCGGTAACGGTTCATCCTGAAACACTGATTTCCCCGTCTCGGATTTTCCCGTCTCCGGCTTCATATATTCCGGCAAGAGTTCATCGAAAACGACATTCACCACCTGCTGATAATTGTTACAGTCGGAGGTAATCGCCACAACCACATCTTTTTCCGGAATAACAATCATAAACTGACAGAACATTCCATCACCACGATACACGCCGAAACGACAGCGCCAGAACTGGAAACCGTACCCCTGCGCCCAGTCACTATTCGGGTCGGTCCCGTTCGAGACGTGAGCGCGCGTCGCCATGTCGACCCACTCGGCCGGAAGAAGCTGTTTTCCGTTCCACATACCACGCTGGAGGCAGAACTGTCCGAATTTCGCGACGTCTTCCGTATGTAGAAACAGACCGGTTCCACCTTTCGAGACACCATCCGGACTACTTTCCCAGAACGGAGTTTCAATCGCCAGCGGCTGAAAGAGTCTCGGCACAAGATAATCCCGGACCGACTCGCCAACCGCTTTCTGAATAGCAGAAGAGACCATGAACGTCCCTGCCGTGTTATACAGAAACCGCGTGCCTGGCTCATGCAAAAATGGTTGCGCAAAAAACTCTTTCTCCCAGCAGTCTCCCAGTTCCGGACGTGAAAAATCAAGCGGAAAAAGTCCCTTTAATCCAGGTTCCCGTCCCTGACCGCCGGACATCGTGAGTAGGTCGCGTAGTGTCGATTTCTTCAGAAACGCGTACTTCTCCGACGACGCAGGGTCCTGAAAGTCCGCAGGTAAGTGTTCCGCAAAAATATCCACAACTTTATCATCAAGACTCAATTTCCCCTCGGAAACTGCGAAACCTGCGGCAGTCGAGGTAAAACTTTTACTCAGAGAATAGAGCGCGTGGGTCGTCTCTGGAGAATGCGGCGCCCACCAGCATTCCGCGATGACTTTCCCATGCCGAAGAACCATGAGACTATTCGGCGAGTTAACTTCATCCCGTAACCGTTCCGTAAGCCGAATAAGAACTTCCGAGGAAATTCCCTGCGACTCCGCCGACGCACGGGGTAATTTTCCGTTCTCGTCGAGATTCTGAACCGTATTCTGAAC
>JAUNAI010000403.1 GCA_030527705.1 Planctomycetia bacterium
TAATGTCGGATATAATTCGGATATAATAAGGAAGTAATATGCAATTACCAGAGGATTTCGATATTGAGCGTTACGCGGACGCTCGTCTGGTGGAGGCTGAGAAGGTTACCCGTGCCTGTCGGGTGTACGAGGCGTGGGAGTCCATCGGCGCGACAGTGAATCCTGTCGGTTCCACGGCAATGGGGCTTTTGTGTAAGCATCGGGACATCGACTTTCATGTTTATACCGATAAATTGGATATTGCCGACAGTTTTCGGGCGATTTTGCAAATATGCACGGATAAAAACGCGACGCGATTGGAGTGCCGGAATTTGTCGGAAACTGAGGAGTGTTGCCTTGAGTGGCACGTCTGGTACACGCTGGACAGCGAGGAATGGCAGATTGACATGATTCAGATTCTGAAAGGTTCCACTTTCGACGGTTATTTTGAGCGCATCGCCGCGCGGATTCGGGAAGTTCTCACGCCGGAAACGCGACGAACGATTTTACAACTTAAGTATCAGACCCCGGAAACGGAGCATATCGCGGGAATCGAGTATTATCAGGCGGTTCTTGCCGATAACGTCCGCACGTACGCCGAATTTGAGGAATGGCGACGCGAGCACCCGCTTACCGGAATTTGTACCTGGTGTCCGTGAGATATAGATTAAATTGACAAAAATAAAGAGTATTTAAAAATTTAAGAGGAGAATCCGTGATGCGAGATGCGTCGCCTTCCATTTTCCTATCCCACCTACGAAAGGATTGATGATGACTCGAAATTGGTTTTGGATTGCGTTTTTGTGTTTTGGTTTCTGGGCGGCGTGTCTAACTGGAGCAGCTCGGGCAGAGCTGAAGGTCGGAGCGTGCCGTGTTGATTCGACGCCGACACATCTGCCAGCAACGATTAACGGAGGTTTCACGCCGCTTCTTTGGGATAAGGTCAGCGACCCGCTCTCGATTCGTGCGTTGGCGGTCGATGACGGAAAAACGTGCGTGATTTATGCCGTCGCGGACGTGTGCGTGTTACCGTCGGAAATCGTGGAACGCGCGAAAGACGAAATTTGCAAGAAAATCCCCGTCCCGCGCGAGTGTCTGGCGATGAGTTCCACGCACTGTCACTCGGCACCGTCACTCATGAAACTGCTCGGCGTGGGCGTCGATGAAAATTACGTCCCGCTCTTCCTGGAGAAGATGGTGGAAGCCGTCGTGACCGCGTATGAACGCCGACAGCCTGCGAAAATGGGCGTGGGTTTCGATTTTGACTCAGATAATGTGTATTGCCGGCGATTCTTGATGAAACCGGGACGTGCGACGCAGGTAAACCCGGAATTTACGGGCGCAAAATGGAATCAGGCACAGATGAATCCCAATGCGGACAACGTGATTCGTCGCCTCGGCGTCCCGGACCCGACGGTGTATGTCGTGGCATTCCAGACGCTGGAGGGAAAACCGTTGGCACTTTTGGCGAATTACTCGACACACTACGCGGGCGCGTCGGCAATTTCGGCGGACTATTTTGGCGTTTTCTGTCGGGAAATCGCGCAGAAACTGAACGCAGACGAGAATTTTACCGCCCTGATGACGAACGGTACGAGTGGCGACACGAATTGCATCGATTTTTATGACCGGAATCGCCGTTTCACGATGGAAACCGTTGGAAAATCTGTGGCGGAGGCGGCATATCGCGCTTACGGAAAAATTAAATTTAGCGCGGACGCCAGCGTCGAAATGTGTCAGGAAAAACTGACCGTCGGAATCCGAAAGGGGACGCCGGAACAGGTGGAACTGGCGAAAAAACACCTCGCCGACCGCCCAACGATTCGGACGGTGGAGGACGCTTACGCGCTGAATACGGTCCGACTTTCAGAAATGCCGGATTCTTGGGATTTAACGCTACAGGTCATGCGTCTCGGACCGGCGGCGATTGTGTTGTTGCCGAACGAGGTTTACAGCGCGACGGGTCACGAAATTCGTCGGAATTCGGCGCATGAAATGACTTTCGTTATCTCGCTAGCGAACGGTTACGCGGGCTACTTGCCAACAGAACAAGATATCGAGCTGGGTGGCTACACGACGTGGCGCGCGACGAGTAGTTGTTGCGAGCCGAAAGCGGAAGAAATGATTCGTGGCCGTGTCATCGAAATGCTAAAGAAAACGGAAGTAAAATAAAAAAACGAATTTTAACCCTCAGAAAAGGAGAGTTTTCATGAAATCCCACCATTTTTTATCCCTTTCCTCCCTATTTTTATGCGCTTTGAGCCTCGGAGCTGTCGGTGTCGGCATGGTTGGCGCGATTCCGAGTGCGTATGCTGCGCCGCCGTCTGAGGATTATCAGCTCGTGTGGAGTGATGAATTCGACGGAACAGAACTTGACCTGACGAAATGGATTCACCAGCACGAAGGAAAACCGCGCCGGGACGCGATTAACTCGGCGGAGAGCGTTTCTCTTGATGGAAAAGGGAATCTGCTTCTTACGACGTTCAAGCGCGACGGGAATTATTTCGTCGGTTTTCTGGCGTCTAACTATTCTTTCCGTTATGGTTATACTGAATGCCGTGTCCAGATGCAGAAGGTGCCAGGGTATTGGTCCGCGTTCTGGATGATGCCGAACAAGATGAAGACGTTCGACACGCCGAATCCGGGAGAAGGGGGCGTCGAGATGGATATTTACGAGTATCTCTGCAAGGAAAAAGACTCGCTGAAACAGAACCTTCACTGGAACGGTTATAAAGACGGTTTCCACAAGCACGTCGGCAAGACGCAGAATTGGCCCGGTCTGGGAGAAGGTTTCCACGTCATCGGTATGGAATGGACACCGGAAGAGTGCGTGTTTTACGTGGACGGTAAAGAAACATGGCGATCTAGCGCAGCGGTTGCGCATGTCGATTCATACCTGAAACTGACCTGTGAAGTCGGTGCGTGGGGCGGAAAAATGGAAGAATATAAAGACCAACTTCCGGATTCTGTCATTTTCGATTATGTTCGGGTTTATCAGAAGAAATAGCGATTCTGATTCCATTTATACCTGATTCCACTATACTCC
>JAUNAI010000404.1:0-1799 GCA_030527705.1 Planctomycetia bacterium
TTTGCAAAATTGTTTCCCCCTCACACTCCCCCTTCAAAAAACTCTTGATATTTAAATAGATATAAATAAAATATTTAAAGCAAGCGTTCATAGGACACGTAATTATTTATTGTACATCTTCAGAACTTTCCACTCTCCGGATTCCTTAACCATTTCGAGATATGAAACACTCGGTTCATCGAAAATTGCTGGATTTTTACAAGTTACGATGACCTCGTATCCGCCATTTTCCGTCTTCTTGTCAATTTTGGCTTTTATTTTAGTCTCTTTCATTTTTTCCTTCTGTTCGTCGCCCGCCATCCTACCGATTCCCATTGTCATTCCAATAGCCAACTTGGATGAGTAATCCATCTCTTCGGAGACAAGACTTTCCACTGTCTCTACGTCAAAAGTCATGAATGCTTTCATAAATTTTTTCGCGTTGGCTTCCGAACCGCTACCACCGCTACCACCGTAACCGGAAAAGAGGAAAAGCAAAAGACAAACAGCCCCTCCAATGACAAATTTCTTGTTTTTTTGGTAATCAAAATTCTTGACCGCCTGAATGACAAATTGTATGTACTTTTGGTAATCAAAATTCTTGACCGCCTGAATGATTTCTTCTTTTTTCATGGTTCTCTCCTTGAATGATTAAAATGTTAACGTTTTTTATGATTAATTTATCCCGAGAACTTTTCGCGCTTGAGCGCGTATTTCGTTCAAGTCGTATGTTTCTCGAATAAATTCTCGTTTTCGTTTCCAGGTTTTCACTCTTTCGTGCTCTTTAGCGTATTTATCAGCTTGCTTATACACGTCTTTCGCGGTATCGCCGGAATGGAATTTTTGTTTGTTATCCTTCAGAAATTCCACTGCCGCAAGAAATTTATACAGTTGGTCGTCGTCTGTCAGCGCTAAAATCATTTCTGCCGACGAATATAACAACGCTTCGTCACTCGATGCATCGACGGTTGGGTTTTCCTTCTGCGCACCTCCATTTTCTCTTGTTTTTACCAGCTTCATTGGTTCAAAATCCACAGTGCGACTTCCTCAATAGATGCTCGTATGTGAGATGAGTCTAAATTCCAGACAACCGCTTTCTCCTTTTGGTTCAACATGAAATTGATAACCAGAATGTAACCAATGGTATTGAGCTTCTGTTATATTTTTTCTTTCATAGCGTCCTCTATTTTTAATGTTCACAAAATACGTCGGTCACAATTCAGGCGTATATTCAAGCAGAAATTCGATGTCTGTATTGTAATTCGGATAGTCGCTATGATAAATAATTCCATAAGCTCTTAATTTATCGTCGCTCATGCCGGTAATCCGAATTACGATATCCCCATAATCGCCTTTACTATTGTTCCATTTTGCAACATACATATTTCCAGGCATAACTCTCGCACGGATTTCATTCGCGTAATCTTCCAGTCGTTTTTTAGAATTCGCGACGATTTCATGGAAACGCCCTTCGGAAATCGGCTCAAACTCGTCGCCAAAACGATTTAGATGTTGCAGTTTCTGTAGCGTTAAGCGAATTCTTGGGCGAAACAATGCCCTATACAATTTTATCTTAACACACCCTATCTACTTTGTCAATGGTCTGGAACGTTTTTTTAATATTTTTTGAATTTTTATAAAATTTTACACGACCATAATACGAAATCTCAAAAACGTCCTCGTTTCTTTTAAACATCAAGTACGTATAAATCTTTCCCACAAAAACCATCTTGACAAAATAATAAAAACATAGTAAAAATACAAAGAAATCGTTCGTAGATCGTCACTCGTTCAAAATAGGGAAAATTTCATGTCTTCAC
>JAUNAI010000404.1:1809-3023 GCA_030527705.1 Planctomycetia bacterium
GCCACCAGTGCCACCAGTTTCACCGACGCCGTCAATACCGCCTGTGGTATCACCTCCAACTGAAATACCAAGTGCGGAAAATACGGATTCTTCTCCAGCCTCTACGCCCACGAAAGGCCGTAATTTGGCGGAGTTACTACAGGAATTCGCACAGCAACGAAAATTGATGCAGGAGGAACTTCAGAAAGTCATCGTCGGTCAGGATGAAGTCATCGAGCAACTTTTTGCCGCTATTTTCACGCGTGGACATTGTCTTCTCGAGGGCGTTCCCGGTCTGGCGAAAACGCTCATGGTCAGTACGCTTTCCCGGATTCTGGACGTGAATTTTAAGCGTATTCAGTTCACCCCGGATCTCATGCCCTCCGACATTACAGGGACGAACGTTCTGGACGAGGATGAAAACGGACACCGTAATTTCCGTTTTGTAGAAGGTCCTATTTTCGCGAATATCCTTCTCGCGGACGAAATTAACCGAACGCCACCGAAAACCCAGTCCGCGCTCCTTCAGGCGATGCAGGAACGTGAAGTCACGGTCGGCCAGAACACCTATCCGCTTCCAACGCCGTTTTTCACAATTGCGACGCAGAACCCGATTGAGCAGGAAGGAACATATCCGCTTCCCGAAGCGCAGTTAGACCGATTCATGTTTAACATTAAGATTAATTATCCGACGCTGGCAGAAGAGGAGCGGATTCTCTCACAGACGACGCGCAGTGAGAAAGTGGAAGTCCGAAAAATTCTCTCTGCTCGCGCAATTGCGAATCTTCAGAAATTGGTGAACTCTGTGGCGGTCAGCCAATATATCGTAAAATACGTGACTGCGCTGGTCCGAGCGACACGTCCGAAAGATGAATCTGCGCCCGCTTTTATCCGTGATTTAGTCGACTGGGGGGCTGGTCCACGAGCGGGGCAATTTCTAATTCAGGGTGGAAAGGCGATTGCCGCGATGGATGGACGTTTTTCGGTCTCCGTCGACGACATTCGCCGTATCGCTGTCCCGGTTCTCCGGCACCGATTGAGCGTGAATTTTCAAGCTCAGGCAGAAGGTATGACGAATGATGCAATCGTTCAGCGACTCGTCGGCGCCATCCCCGCCCCACCCATCCCGAAAATGGAAAAGTAGAAAGAGCTCGGGTGTGTCTAATCGTTTTCACAGAAACACACCCTTTTTCATTCTACACCCGGTTTTCCCATACACGGTTTCATTCCCATAC
>JAUNAI010000405.1 GCA_030527705.1 Planctomycetia bacterium
CCTTCTCCGCCCCGTTTTCCGTCACATTGTCCGTCACATTTTCTGCTTCCGCCACGTTTTCATTTTCAGGTTTTTTCTCGCTCCATAACCATTCCACCTGCTTCATGTACAGGCTACACTGCACTTCCAACCGTGACGTATCATGAATCGAAACGAGTGTCTCTCCGCGTTGCACGAATTTATCCTGTTCCACACTGAGTGTCACTACCAGTCCTGTCAATGGTGCGCAAATCGTACATCGGTCTAGGTTTAATTTCGCTTTCTCAACTGCGATGCGCATAGATTCCCGATTCGCGTCAAGCCGTTCTTTCTGCGCGTTGAGCGTCCGGTTTTCATTCTGGAGCGTCACTAGTGCCTCTTTTTTCGTCAGCAGATTCAGTACCGCCGCCTCCAGTTCCGTCTGGGAAACCGCGCCTTTCTGAAAGAGTTTCTTACAACGCTCACACTCTCGTTCTTGTGTCTGGAACTGTTCTGCCGCAATTTTCGCCCGTTCCTCATTATTCACGAGCGCAACTTTCCATTCTTCAATTTCCCGTTCCGCCTTAATGAAATTCTGTTCTGCTTCCGCCAGAAGATGTTCATAGTCACGGGAATCAATTTTCGCCAGCGTCTCACCTTTCTTCACATACCGTCCCGTCCGGCAATTCGACGCGAGAAACGTAATATTTCCCGCTACTTCCGACGCGACCGCCACTTCCCGAAAAGGAATGACTACACCGTCGACCTGAAATGTGACGCCATTTTCTTCCAGAATAGCCGTTTCAGTTTTCACTGCAGGAATAACTTCCTCAATGCTCTGCGCCTCGTCCGGGCTTCTTCCCTGACTTACCGTGACCGCAATGATGATTGATGCCACAAGAATTCCGAGTGAAATCAGAATATGTCTACCGAACACCCACCAAGAGCGTGTCGCATTCTTCAGAAATTCATTCCGTTCTGTTTCCATCATTTCTACTCCACCTGAACTGTCCTATTTCTCGCACAAGAAAACATTTTCTATTTTATCCAAATAGCCATTCTTGTCAATATACTCAAGAGAATTACACGATAAATTCTCACTAATTTTCCTATTTTCTGAAGAAATGATCAGTAAGTTTTATATTTTGTAACTATTTCCGAAAGTTATATAATCTACAAGTTGCGCGATTTTTCAGAAAACGCCGTTATTTTTAATATTTTTCTTGAAGTAGGTGTTGAATACGTGGGTATTTTATAATTCACATGTAACGTATAAGAGAGAGTCCGTAATTAGAGAATGGTAGAATCATCCGATTTTCTGACATTTACGGTCTGAAAACGATTAACAATTCAACCACTTCCTAATTCCGGAGTATTCTACTCTTCTATTATGATTTTTCTAAATTTCTACAGAATTTTAATTAAACAGCATTTACTAAATTCCTTTTAACGCCGTGAAAAACTGCGTACAGAACGGGTAAAACGACAAGTGTCATCAGCGTTGCGCAGAAAAGTCCACCGATAATCACAGCGGCGAGCGCTCCGTAAAACCGATCAGTAAGAAGTGGGAGAATGGCTAAAATTGTAGTTCCAGAAGCGAGCATGACAGGCCGAAACCGTGAAACAGCCGCTTCCACCACTGCGTCCCAATCCGTATTTTCTTGGCGTCGTCGTGCGTGGTCTGTATCCGTCACCAGCACGATGGAGTTTTTTATCAGCATTCCGCATAGTCCCAAAAAACCGGGAATACAGAGAAAATCGAAAGTGTTTCCGCTCAAAAAAAGTCCCAGTGCCGCACCAATTACAGAAAACGGAACGGTCAGGAAAATTAGAGTCGGTTGTCGTAAATGGTTATACATCGCGACGCAAATCAGGAACATTCCTAGCAGGCTGATTGGAAAATTTCGCACAAGTGGGACCGTTCCTTTTCGGCATGCCTCCCATTCACCTCGCCATTCCATTTCATAACCGGGTGGAAGCTGAAAATGTCCTTTTTCCAGCTCTTCCGCGAGTTTTTTCTGTAACACCGACGCAGGAACCCCATCCGCCGCGTTACACTGGACCGTAATTGTGGGTTTCCGATTCACGCGGTGTAAAATCGGGTCTTCATATTCCAGATTCGCGATATGATAGGCTAATTGGTCTAGCCGTAAAAAACTACGTAGAGTAGAACTATAAATCTGTAAGGAACCGAGATTTCCCACATCCGTCCTTTCCGCAGTCGGCAACCGCCACTGAATGGGGATATTATCTTCACCCAGCCGAAACCACCCGACGGTCATTCCCTGTAGACTCGTGTGTACTGCTCTCGAGATTTCTGCGCGACTGAATCCGGCCTTTTTTACCGCATCTTCTCGAATTTCCGGCCGTAGCACCATTACTTTCTGTCGCCAATCGTCCCGTAATTCCCTCGTTTCTGGTATCTGCGAGAACACTCCTTTCACGACGTCTGCCAGACGGTGAAGTTCCTTCGCTTCACGTCCCCGAATCTGTAACTCTACTGCATATTTTACGGGTGGTCCTTCCCGGAAGTATCTCATTAGTGGCATTCCGTCTGGCAACTTTTCTGCCATAAATTTCCGTACGTCGCTCGCAATTCGCGGAATTTCACGCCAGTCGGAGACCGTCACGAGAATCTGAGCGAAACATGATGACGGATGGTGATGTTCATAATTCCGTACAAATCGCAATGAGCCAGAGCCGATAAAGGCACTTGTATCTTGTACGCCGGGAGTTTTCAATAGAAATTCCTCAATATTCCGTACGTCCTCCGCTGTTACCTCAATCGCTGTTCCTTCTGCCCGATAATAATCGATATAAAACTGATTCCGTGTAGAATCCCCGAAAAATGAACTCGGAATCCGTAAAAAACCGACTACTGCGACCGTTAGCAAGATACTTGTTATGCCGAGCGTGAGCCAACGAAATTTTAATGCCGTCTCCACTACCCACCGATATACATGGTAATACCAGTCACCATACCAGAGTTTATGAAAGGTGTGAAATATGTGAAACTCGTGGAATCCACCAAATAAATTGAATCCGTCAAGTCT